>JAJXZM010000497.1 GCA_021780055.1 Acidobacteriota bacterium | reverse complement strand
GCCCGAATCCGAATGTGGAATTTCCTCGCCCGCGTTCATCAGCAGGAACAGCCCTGTGCCGTAAGTATTTTTCGCGCTGCCCTTGGTGAAGCACTGGTGCCCGAACAGCGACGCCTGCTGGTCGCCCGCCACGCCGGAAATGGGAATGCGGCCGCCGAAGATTTCCGTCTCCGCGATGGCACCGCTCGATTCCTTCACTTCCGGCAGCAGCGCGCGCGGGATGCCGAAGTGTTTGAGAATTTCGCCGTCCCATTCAAGTGAGTTGATGTTGAACACCAGCGTGCGCGAGGCGTTGGAAACATCGGTGGCGTGGACTCTCCCGCCTGAAAGTTTCCAGATGAGCCAGGCGTCGATGGTCCCCGCGGCCAGTTCGCCGCGCTCGGCGCGCTGGCGAATGCCGGGAACGTTTTCCAGCAGCCAGGCAATCTTGGTGCCGGAAAAATAGGCGTCGGTCATCAGGCCGGTCTTGGAGCGCAGTATCTTGTCATAACCTTCCGCGCGCAGGCGGTCGCACATGGCGGCGGTGCGGCGGCACTGCCACACGATGGCATGATGGACGGGCTCACCGGTGGCGCGGTCCCACAGCACCACCGTCTCGCGCTGGTTGGTGATGCCAATGGTCGCAACGTCTTCCGGCGCGGCCTTCGCTTCGGCCAGCACCTGTTCCGCCACCGCGCGCTCCGTCTGCCAGATTTCTTCCGCGTCGTGCTCCACCCATCCGGGCTGCGGGTAATACTGCTTGAATTCCTGATTGGCGGACGCGCGCGTTTCTCCGTCGTGGTCAAAAAGAATGGCGCGGGAACTTGTGGTTCCCTGATCAAGTGCAAGAACGTATTTGGGCATCGGCTTTCCTCCGGGGAACCTAGACTAAATGAGTTTGTGATGGGAATGCAAATGGAGAATGCGGCTCTACAGCAGCAATTTATGACCGGAGGTTTTTGTCGCGCAGCGATCCAGCGTTTACTGCTCTTTCCAGGTCATGTCCACGTCCACCGGAATGTTGTTGTTGATGGGCATGGCCAGCAACTCCGGCGGCTTGATCTTGAAATCCGAAACGGTGGTCGGTATGGTGCCCACCACGCGAATTTCTTTTCCTTCCGGCACCAGCTTGAAGGGCACGTTGTTGTAATGGGCGGACTGGCCGGCAAACTGGACGGTCAGGTTCACCTGGACCGATCCGCCTTTCAGGTCAGATTCCGGCAACTCGGTGCGCACGACCACCATGGGAAACTGCGCGCCGCGCACCACTTCAATCATGTGCAGGTCGCGGTTGGTGTCGCCCGAATCGAAAGTCTTGACCGGCACCGCGGCCAGGAAGTTGCACACGCCCGCCTGGCAGATGCCCTTGCCGCGCGCCGCATGGCTGACGCCGTCAGCATGGTGCAGCGGGTGAGAAACGTGGTAAGTCAGCGTTGATTGCTCCAGCACCCAGTTCGTTTCCGCCGCATGTGCCATCCCGGGCAGCACGAGAACCAGAGAGGACAACAGAATATTCCGGATGATTTTCATTGGCTCAACCTCAGAACTTGAAACTTACGGCAAAGACTGCGGTGGCCAGCGCCGCCGTCGTCACGATCGCCGCCGTCTGGTGGTATTTGGCGATTCCGTGCACGCGTTCGCCCTTGTTCATTTGCGAGTAGGCCATCGCTCCCAGCACGGCGGTCATGATCATGCCCGGCCCGTGGATCCAGGCCATCGCTTTGTGGAGCCGGATGGGCCCGCGCACCTCAACGCCCTGCACGCGCGGCGCGGCCAGCGCAAAATAGGCCGTGGCAGCATAGAGACCCGCCGTCGTCGCTCCCAGCCCCATGTGAACGTTGCGGCCTGTTGGGCTGCCCGGCGTTCCGTGGTGGCCCTTGGCGCCGCCGGAAGCGATCAGCGCCGCAACCATGGCCCCGACGGTCACCATGCCCAGCTTCTGATGGATTTGAAGCATGCGGGTGCGCTTGTTCAGCAGCGCCTGCTCCTTGGCGTTGCCCTGCACTTCGCTTGTGGGGAAGCCCAAACTCGAAAGCGAGGGCTCCGTCCCGCCGCTTTGCGCCGTGTTGTTGCTTGAGGTTCCTTCCAGTTGCAGGTTCAGAGTTTGCGCCGCGCCGGCGGCAAGCGCCACTCGCGCCTTGCTGGTGGGGAATCCTTCCGCCACAGCCGTCACTTCATAATTTCCCGGCCCGAGTTTGGGCACGCTGTAGCGTCCGGAGGCATCGGTTTGCGTCTCCGCCGCCTGGCCCGTAAAAACGTTGCTGACGGTGATCCTGGCATTGGCGACGGGCGACCCCGACGAATCAGTGACCGTGCCAGAAATCGTTCCGGAAGAATTTTGCGCGCACAGCGGAAAAGAAACGGAAAGGGAAAGCAGCAGGACTCCCAGATAAAACTTCACCCTCTTCGCATTCATTAGAACTCCACTTGTTGATATAAAAGGCGTGATGAAGCCGCCGGTCTGGTTAAGGTATTGCCGCTTGCTGGCATTCACAGTCTGCCGGCATCTGAATGCCCCGCAACGCCGGACCTTCCTGTGGCTGCGCTCCTATGATGCAGCGCGTGTGGGCGGGGTTGGCAGCACAACGCTTTTTCACGTGGCGGCGGTTGGGAAGCGTCAGTTTTCTATGCTTGCGGGACTTGTGTTGCCGGAGCCAGATGTTAGCCTCCCGCACGCGGCAGCTCCGCTGGTCCCATGCGCAATCGATGCCAACAGCTAACCGTGTTGAATCCAGTTCTCCCCACGCGCTTTCGCTTCGGGCCCTTTTCGTTTAAAAATAGAGGGTTATGGCTCAAACACTAAAACGCTGCCCGTGGCCCGGCGACGATCCGATTTACATCGCCTATCACGACAACGATTGGGGGGTGCCTTCGCACGACGACCGGCACCTTTTTGAAATGCTCATCCTTGAAGGCGCGCAGGCGGGATTGAGCTGGATCACCATTTTGCGCAAGCGGGAAAATTACCGCCGAGCGTTCGCCGGCTGGGACGCGGAAAAGATCGCGCGCTTCGGCCAGAAAGATTTTGCCCGGCTCATGGCCGACGCGGGCATTGTGCGCAACCGGCTGAAAATCGGCGCCGCCATCGAAAACGCAAAAGTTTTTCTCAGTGTGCGCAAGGAGTTCGGAAGCTTCGACCGTTACATCTGGCAATTTGTGGGTGGCTCGCCCCTGCGCAAGCCCCGCCGGACCCTGCGCGACGTTCCTGTCCACACCGCCGAATCCGACGCCATGAGCCGCGACCTGAAGAAACGCGGATTCAGGTTTGTCGGCACAACAATCTGCTATTCATTCATGCAGGCCGTCGGAATGGTTGATGATCACCTGGATTCCTGCGATTGCGCGCGCCGTGGTCACTTGCCGAAAACCAGGCCCAGGTAGTAGGGCCACAGCACTATGGCAAAAACGCCTTTCCAGAACGTCAGGCGCAGAAAGCCGATGGTGAACAGCCACGCGGCAATCCAGACCATGCCCGCGAATCCTTGCTGGTGAATCTGGATCTTTTCCATGCCCCCAAGTGTACACCCGCGCCAGTTTCGTTTTTCGTCCTGCAATCTGAAATTTCAAATCCCCCAGGGCAACGAGTAGCGAGGACCTCCGGGTTTGAGGTCCGCGGTTCCTCGGGTGGCAATTGCTGACGGCGTTGTATTCTAGCGCGACTCGGACGTCCCTTTCTTTCCGACCGATATTTCTTCGTCACCGTGCGTCTATAGCGCAGGCCCTTGGGGCCTGCGGTTCTTACGCACTCAAAAAACCGGGGCTGGCGCAGATCCTGATCTTTGGGGCCTGCGCCACCCGCCAACACATCGGGATTTTTTGTGCGAGTGAGCGAGGGCCGGCCGCCTCAGCCTCTGAAGCTGGGGATGGTGGACCCGCACCGGCGCGCGTGGAGCACCTGCCCGTAAACCTCGGGAGGCACGGACGGCCCCGGACGCGTGCAATGCTGGCTGAAAGCCTTCATCAGTTCCGCGGCGATCGCCTGCGGGCTGACCCCTTCGATCTGCCGCCGCTGCAAGGCGTACACCAGGACGCCGTCCTTGAAAAGCGCGACGGACGGCGAGGAGGGTGGCACCTCGGGCATCAGTTCGCGGGCGCGCGCGGTCGCCTCCATGTCCACTCCGGCAAAAACGGTGGTTAAGTGGTCCGGGATCACCGCGCCCTGGAGCGCTTCGGTCACCCCGGGCCGCGCGCCGCCGGCGGCACAGCCACAGATGGAGTTGACCACAATCAGCGTGGTTCCAGGCTGGGCCACAGCGGCATCCACTTCCGCGGCCGCCCGCAGCGGCTTCACTCCGCATTGCGCGAGTTCCTCCCACATCGGTCGTACGGCTTCCGGATCATACAATGGCTGCATTCTCATTCCCCTTTTGTTTGGTTCCTGCGCCCCTGGCAGCGCTCCGGCAAAAAATCGATTGCCAGCCGGCGCCCCGTTCCAGTGTCAGGTTTTTAACCAGTATGGCGGAGCCGTCAATTTCTGGATACCACATTCTATGGAACGGCGCGATTCGGCGGGCCAACCGGCTTCCAGACGCTCCGGGCGGCGCTTTCGCGGCTGGCGCAGACGCGCCTTTTCGTGTCTGCGGTCGCGCAAAGCGAGAGGCATTTGCCTGTTTTCATCCAACGCGATCCATTGCTGCGATTGCGGTGGCTCGGGCGCCCAACTGGAATTTCCTAGCCCTCTACCTTGGAGTCTGTGTGACAACTGGGATTGACGAACTCGTATAATGCGGGATGAGGAGGCGACGAATG
>JAJXZM010000532.1 GCA_021780055.1 Acidobacteriota bacterium | reverse complement strand
TCCGAACGGGAATTACGTGCGCACCATCGGCGATGGCCTTTATGGATTTGTTTTCGCCCATAGCGTGAAGATCGACAAGCAAGACAACATCTGGTGCGTGGACGAGGGGTCGAGCACAGTGATCGAATTTGATCCCACGGGCAGCCACGTAAAGATGGTACTGGGCCGGAGGCCGGAGCCCGAGAACCGCCTGCTGCCCGGCCAGCCCGAGCCGCCAGCTTCTGACTGGCTATTCAGTCGGCCCACCGACGTGGCCTTTGATTCAAAGGGCGATATCTTTGTGACGGATGGCTATGTGAATTCGCGGGTGATGAAGTACGACAAATTCGGCAACAAGTTGAAGGAGTGGGGAACGCGCGGCACTGCGCCAGGGCAGTTCCACACGCCCCACACGATAGCCGTTGATGCGAACGACCGCGTTTACGTCGGCGATCGCGAGAACAACCGCATACAGGTTTTCGATACCGACGGAAAGTTCATCAACCAGTGGACCAACGTCGGCGCGCCCTGGGCGCTGTGCATCACGCCAGGACCCCACCAGGTGATCTACAGTTCAGATTCCAGGCCCGGCCACATTTACAAGCTGGATTTGAACGGCAAAATCCTGGGAGAGTTCGGGACGGCAGGCAAGCAGCCGGGCCAGTTCGGCTGGGTGCACCAGATCGCCTGCCCATCGGAAAACGTCCTTTTCGTGGGTGAGTTACTGAACTGGCGCGTGCAGAAGCTAACCCTTCAGCCAGAGAAATAGAAGAAACGGCCGGTGGGTCTCTCCTGTGAGATTGTCAGCCTCCTATCTTGAAGCTGACAACCTGGCCGGACTCTTGACGGTTTGTGAAATACGGGGCAGTATCAATGAAGACTTCAATCATTGGGCCTGTAGCTCAGTTGGGAGAGCACCTGGTTTGCAACCAGGGGGTCAGGGGTTCGAATCCCCTCAGGTCCACCAGTTTTCATCTTAAGTTTCAACCATCTGCAAGTTTTCTTACACTCAACTCCAGCATCAAAATGAGGCGGTTGGTATAAACTGGAGGGGTCTGGAAAATCCAAAATGGAAATCGCAGTTGAATAATCATTTTCCCCTGGGCCCGGAAGGGTCTGTGTGGCGGAAATCATCCGCCGGGCAGGAGGAAAGATGAAAGCCTCTATGTCTTTGTCTTTACGCAATCTGCAGGCGCGGGCCCTGGCAATGGTGGTCGCGGTGATATTGGCGGCGCCCGGCTCATTGCCGGCCGTCGTGAAAAGTGTGCCGGAACTGCCCAATCCAGGGCAGGTGCCCGTCAGCAAGCAGGAGCAGGAGAAGCTGGGGTTGAAGGTGACGGGCGAGGTGTATCAGCAAATGCCCGTCCTGCCCGACTCTGACCCCGTCACCCGGTACGTACAGCAGCTCGGCGAGCGGTTGAAGGCGGTCATCCCGCAGCAGTACAACTGGCCTTACCAGTTCCACGTTGTCCAGCAGAAAGAGATCAATGCCTTCGCGCTGCCCGGCGGGCCCATATTTCTGAACCTGGGCACCATCAATTACGCCGCCAATGAAGCGCAACTGGCCGGCGTGCTGGCCCACGAAATGGCTCACGTGTACATGCAACATTCGATCAAGCAGATGCGGAAGAACCAGGTGCCCAACCTTATTGCCGGCCTGGGGCAGCTTTTAGGGCAGATGATCGGGGGAACAGGTGGTGCCATTGCTTCTATCGGAGGCCAGCTCGGTGGCGGCATGCTGAGCATGAAGTACTCGCGTGCCGACGAAGCCCAGGCCGACGCCGTCGGGGCCATCATCATGTACAAGGCCGGCTACGACCCGCGCCAGATGGCGCTGTTCTTTGAGACTCTGGAAAAGCAGGGCGGAAGCGGCGGCCCGCAATTCCTCAGCGACCATCCCAATCCCGGCAATCGCTACCAGGCGGTCAGCAAGGAAGTGCGGAACTGGCCACCCAAGGACTACCACACTGACACCGTGCAATTTACCCGGATCAGGCAGGATGCGCAGCGTACGCGTGCCTATGCTGCCCAGCAAATTGCGCAGATGGCCAAGAACGGCCAGATTCACAACGCGGGCATGTCGGCGGGCGTGCCTGGCCCCGGCGCGATGGGGAATGTCAACCTGTCCCAGGTGATGCCCAGCGGCAGCTTCCAGCGGTTGAACACCCGGGCGTTCTCTATCGAGCATCCGACCAACTGGCAGGCTCGTCAGGCCCAGCAGGGAGGCGGAGTGACGATTGCGCCCCAGACCGGCGTGAGCCAGAGCGGGATGGCGTATGGTGTCATCGTCAGCGCTTTCCAGCCGCAGAATGCCAGAACTCTGGACGATGCGGTGCGGGAATTGGTCTCGGGCCTGGCGCAGCAAAATCCCGGATTGCACGCCGGCGCGAGCCACAACATCACTGTCAATGGTGTGCAAGCGAAATCGGTGGATCTGATGAGTCAGTCACCGCTCGGGTCCAATGGTCAACCCCTGCCGGAACACGATTGGCTGGTGGCGCTGCCGTATCAGCAAAACAGCATAATTTATCTCGTATTTGTCTCGCCGCAGCGCGATTTCTCCAGACTGCGGCCGACGTTTGAGCAGATGCTGCGCAGCTTCCGCCTGAACCAGCAGTAGGCGCCCGGCGGATGACGAATTCCAGCCCGTGCTCTTGGGCCCGGACCCAGCGGCCCTCCCCGATCGAGGGGGGCTGCTAGTGATCTTTGATTGTTCAAATGCCACCGAATAAGATGGCGTGCAATACGCAACCGTAGATTTTCGCATCATTGCTGCAGGGGGACTATGTGCTATGCCTAGTATAATTTACTGGAAATCCAGCGGAACTTTACGCACTTTTGTGGCAGATTTAACCACATGCGTTCCCGGCTTTACTTCATAACTAGTCTTTTGTATTGTTATCCTCATGAAAATTACAACAGCTTCTGCCGCCCATTGGTCTTCCATTGGCTTCGGCATTCTTTTCATAATAATTTCCTGCGCCGGCCGTCCAGTGTCCGCGCAGGATAAGGGCAGCGAGCAGGCCGCCAAACAAACCTCCACCAAAGCTTCTGAAAAATCTGCCACACCTTCAAAGGAAAGCTCCGCGAAAAACGAATTGCCACCCCTGCCGCCCAATAAGAGCATCGACCAATCCACCGTGCTCGACGGGCAGACCCTGCACTATAAGGTCACCGTTGGAACCATCGACGTACGGGACCCCGACGGCAAGATCGCCGGCAACGTCGTCTACACCAGCTACACAATTCCCGGCAGGGATCGCCCCGTCACCTTCGCCGTAAACGGCGGTCCGGGCGCATCATCGGTATTCCTCAACTTCGGCGCCATCGGCCCCAAGCATCTCGACGGCATTGGCAACAAAGGCGACAGCGCCTCCGGTCGCATCGTCATGAGTGACAACCAGGCCACATGGCTGGACTTTACGGATATGGTCTTCATAGACCCCATCGGCACAGGTTTCAGCCGTTCGGTCGTACCCGAGGCAGAGGCAAAGAAGCTTTTCTACAGCACCGTTCCCGACATTGAGTACCTCTCCACCGTGATCTACAAGTGGCTTGTCCAGAATGGCCGCATGACCTCGCCTAAATACATCATTGGCGAGAGCTACGGCGGCTTCCGCGGCCCGCGTCTCACCTACCACCTGCAGTTGCAGCTGGGCGTCGGTATTAAGGGCCTCATTTTAGTCTCTCCGTACCTCAATCCCACGGACGAGAGTAACGGCTACATCTACTCTCCCATTCCCTGGATGATTACGCTGCCGCCCATCGTCGCCGCGCATCTTGAGCGCGAGGGCAAGCTGACACCTGAAGCCATGCAATCGGTCATCGCTTACGACGAGGGCCCTTACGCCACTGCGCTCATCGCCGGCAACTCCAATCCCGCCTTGGAGCAGGCCATGATCCAAAGAGTCACGGAGATGACCGGCCTCGATCCCACCTACGTCAAGGAATCCGGCGGCCGGCTCGAGACCGGATCCTATCTGCGCGAAGTCCGGCGCGAGCAAGGCAAGATTGGCTCTACCTACGACTCGAATGTAACCATGCTGGACCCGTTTCCTTGGGCGCCCGAGCGGCGCGCCAGCGATCCCATCCTTGCCTCGATCATCGCGCCCACCACGGAGGCCATGGTCAACTTCGTCACGAACGTTGTCGGCTGGAAGACCGATGCGCCCTATCACACGCTTTCCTATGAAGTGGGCAGAGAATGGAATCGTGATGAGGACCTGCGCAGCGGCTCAGTCACTCAGCTCCGCCAGGTCGTGGCCGCCGATCCTGGTCTCAAAGTGTTCATCGGTCACGGATGGAACGATCTTTCCTGTCCATTCATGGGGTCGATCCTGAGCGTTAACCAGATGCCCGATGCGCTCCGTGACCGCATCAGCATCCATGAGTTCCCCGGCGGGCACATGTTCTACACACGGAACAACAGCCGCATCGCCTTTCGCAAGGCTGTTAAGGCGGACCTCTTCAGTACCCAGTAAATCACTCGAATTGTCGTGAGTGAACTGAATCCCGATTTGGCTAATTGGGTCCAACCTCTCAAAGGGTAAAACCGGTCAGCGACGCAGCGGCTATCGGAACGTTATCGATTGCAGTGCTTTGAGTTCATTACAATATAGACCATAGGCCTTGATCTTATGAGACGATAGCCGCTGGCACAGCATCGCCTACGGAGGTGTTGGCATCGAAAGCCGGACAGCGTCAGGTGATTGGTGTCCGGATTTCGGCCCGGGATATTGTAAATCCTTAGCGTCATA
>JAJXZM010000050.1 GCA_021780055.1 Acidobacteriota bacterium | reverse complement strand
GATTCTGGGCTGCACGTTGGCTGGAATCCCCACTCCCTGGTCCTCAACCTCAACCTCCACGCGGCGTTCCAATTTTCTTGACCTGATTTTCAGTTCTCCCCCGGAAGGCATGGCCTGGCAGCCGTTCAGGACAAGGTTGAGGAGGGCCTGTTTGAAGAGGTCGCGATCGACCTTCAATCGGGGAGCAGTGCCGTCCTTTTCGATTGTCAGCTGCACATGGTTCTGCTGGGCCTGGGGTTCAGCGAGGGTGAAGACCTCCTGGACAATCTGCTCCAGGTCTGTATCACTCAGGCGCAATTCAACAGGCCGCGTGAAATCCAGGAACGTCTTGACCACGCGGTCAAGGCGCCTGATCTCTGAAGAAAGGGTATCGAGCTGCGGCTTGACTGCTGTGCTGTGCTCAGCCAATTTGGTCTTCAGGATTTCCAGTTGCAGGACCATCGCGTTCAGAGGGTTTTTCACTTCGTGCGCTACACCGGAAGTAATACGTCCAAGTGCAGCCAGCCTGGTTGCAACGGCGATCTGGTCCTCCAGTTCAGCACGCGTCCCGGCATCCCGCACCGTCACGAGCGCGCCCATCGGCTCGCCCTCAGTCTGTGCAAACTGCACGCTTACAGACATGCGAGGGCTTCCTTCTTCATCGCGACTCTCGCCTTCGGGTGACTCCCAGACGACCGACTCGCGCCTTAGGAACGCCTCGCGGAGCACGCGGTCGAGAGGACCATCCGCTGCAAAAATCTCGAATGCCGTACGGTGCAGCAACGACATCGGATCAGCGCCCAGGAAACGTCCCACCGCAGGCGTGGCCAGCACCAACTGGTCCTGCTTGTCAAAAAGCAGGAGACCGTCGGTGAGGTTGGCAAAAAGCTGATCAAGGTTTTCCTTAAGCCGGGTAAACGCCGTCTTTTCTCCCCGGATCTGTTCACCCAAAAGGTTCAACTTGGAAGAAAGAATGCCCCACTCGTCTTTGCGTTTGACCTTTAAAGGTTCAGGGGTTTCGCCGCGCGCCATCCGTTCAACGCTGCGGGAGATTGTTTTCAGAGGACGCAGCGCACCGTATGAAAGCAGGCTTGCAGACAACGTGGCAAGCACAAGGGCCAGGATGGCCAGCAGCAAGGCCCGGTGCAACTCCGGAGTCAGTTGGTGCGCGACAAAAACCGTCGATACTCCTACACGCACGTCGCCAAGCGGGCGGTCGCCCATTTTGATTGGCAAATCGACTTCATAAACACTCTGCGGCCCGTATATCACACTGAGCTGGTGGAAGATGCTTGACCTCAACAGCTGGTCAAAGTGTGGGGCTGGCGTGAACACAGTCCCGATCTGCGTGGGGTCGTTGTGCGCAAGGATGACCCTGTTCGTATCCGTGATGGTGGCGAAATATGTCGTAGGCGAATAGCCGACAGCGGATTCGATGGTCGAATTCAGGTTGGGGTCCTGCGCCAGGCGCGTATGAATGAATTGCAGAACGGCCTGTGTGTCCGTCGGTTGGACGCCGGGCGGAAGGTGGCTCTGGGCCAGGACCGTCTGGGCCTGATGATAAATCTCATCGGCCACAAAACCTCCCCATCGACCCACTTCAGCAAGGGACTCGTGAGTGAGAATGGAGAGATAGAGTGCAGAGATAGCCAGCACCACAACCAAGACCAGCAGTCCAATCAGTGCTGTCAGCTTAGCTTTGAGGCTCAGCCTCATATTCCTTCAACTTGTTATGAAGAGTCTTCAGACTGATTCCGAGCATTTCAGCCGCCCTGGTCTTATTATTGCTGGTAAAAGCCAGCGTTTCAAAAATCAATCGGCGTTCCGCATCGCCAACGGTCATCCCCGGCCGGAGATGAAGATCATCGCCCACCGTAGCCGTCGAGGTCTTTCCAAAGTCGGCGGGAAGATCGCTGGCTTGCAGCACATCCCCTGTGCTCAAAACCATCATGCGCTCCAACGTATTGCGGAGTTCCCGGATGTTACCGGGCCAGGAATAGTGCCGAAAAGCCTCAAGCACGCTGCTGTCCGCAGCTTTAACCGCAGTCCGGTGCTTTCGGTTCAGATCTTCAATGAGTGTCTGGGTCAACGGTTCCAGGTCGCCCAGATGCTCGCGCAGCGGCGGCATTATGATTTGTACGACGTTGAGCCGGAAGTAAAGGTCGTTGCGAAGTTCCCCTTTTGAAACAGCCTCGGCAGGAACTTTATTGGTGGCGGCAAGTACGCGCACATCAACCGAAATCTCGTTCTTGCTGCCCAGGCGGCGGAGCTTGGAGTCTTCCAGGACCCGCAACAGCTTGGCCTGCGTCTGCGCGGGCATCTCGCCGATCTCGTCCAGCAGAAGAGTGCCGCCGTCAGCAAGTTCAAAACAGCCCATGCGCCGTTCCACCGCTCCTGTAAAGGCGCCCTTCTCATGTCCGAAAATCTCACTCTCCATCAGCGACTCAGGAATAGCAGCACAGTTAACGGCCACAAACGGCTTGCCCTTTCGCGGGCTGAGTTCGTGAATGGTCCGCGCGGCCAGTTCCTTGCCGGTTCCGCTTTCGCCCGTAATCAGAATGCTTGCCCTCGACGGCGCTACGGTGGCGATGATGGACATCACTTCCTGCATCTTTTTTGAACGTCCCACCAGTTGTCCGAGGATGCCGGCCTCGCGTAGGCGGCGGTTTGCAATTTCAAGTTGCAGCTCGTTCTCACGGCGCTCCAGGCAATTGCGGAGCTCAACCTGAAGGCGTTTGGGATCAACAGGCTTTTCCAGAAAATTGAAGGCGCCCAGTTTTGTCGCCTCCACGGCCTCCTCAATAGTGCCTTGCGCTGTCAGCATGATGAAGGTAACTTCAGGCTGTGTTTCGCGCATCTGCCGCAGCACTTCCATGCCGCTCATGCCGGGCATGCGAAGGTCCGAGATCACAACGGTGGGGTTAAATGCCGCGGCCTGGGTAAGGGCTTGATGGCCGTCGGCGGCAATTTCCGCATCGTAGCCCCACATCCTCAGCAGTTCGGCCAGACCTTCCCGCTCGCTGGCATCGTCGTCAACTACAAGTATCTTGTCTTGTCTTGCCACCCGAATCTCCTTGCAATCAATATAGTACAAATCGCGAGATGAAAAGGCCGAAATAAGCTGCGCGGCGCGCCACAAACCGGCCTGAAGGCCGGGCGGCCCCGTGGCTAGCGGCTGGTGCGCATGTCAGGATAACAACACCCGGGGCATTCCTGAATAGGGAAATATGTGGCTTCGTGTGTCCCATTTCGGGATTTACTTTGACTTTGCTCCAGCGTCGTTCCTATACTGGTCTCGCTTTCTCGTTGAATTATTGCCCAGCAGGATGCCCAAACGATGGAATTCCACTTCCTGATCGCTTCACATGAGAAACCTCTTCGTGACCTGTGCGCGGTGGTTGCAGCCCAGATGGCTCTTCAAGTGCATACTGCGGAAACCGCCATTTCTGCTCTCGATATCCTTAAGAACGGTGGGATAGACATTGTTCTGGCAGACGCGCAAACGCCGGGAATGAACCTCGATGAGATTATCAAGGCCGCGCACGGAAGTTCACCGGATTCGGCAGTCGTCGTGCTCGCAAACGCAGCAAATGCCAGCCTGGCAAACCAGTTTGTCAAGTTGGGCGCACTGGATTATCTGGTCAGTCCCGTCGAAATGGATGAACTCAAACGCCTGCTTGAACGCGTGATCCAGAACAAGCAAATGTCTGATGAAAACCGTCTGCTCCGCGAGCAGCTTGAGGCGCGCCGGGGTCTGGGCGCGTTGATCGGAGCTTCTGCACGGATGCAGAAAGTCTATGAGATGATCCTGAAGGTCGCCTCCAAGCGGCATCCCGTTCTGGTGCTTGGTGAAAGCGGAACGGGCAAGGAACTAGTGGCGCGCGCCATCCATTCCTATGGCCCCTGGCGCGATTTGCCATTCGTTCCAGTTGATTGCGGCGCGCTCTCGTCAACACTGATTGAAAGCGAGCTGTTTGGCCACGTGCGCGGCGCTTTTACGGGAGCCAGCCAGAACCGTTCCGGCCTGCTGGTGGCCGGAGGGAAGGGAACAGTTTTTCTGGATGAGATTGCGGAACTCCCGGTGGAACTCCAATCGAAATTGCTCCGCGCCATCCAGGAGCGCGAGGTGCGGCCGGTTGGCAGCAACCGGAGCATGCCACTCGAAGCGCGCATTATCGCCGGAACCAACCAGCATCTGGAAGGCGCCATCACGCGCGGCACGTTTCGCAAAGATCTGTTCTTCCGGCTCAACGTTGTCTCCATCAAACTGCCGCCCCTGCGCGAACGCAAGAATGATATTCCTCTGCTGGTGCACCACTTTATCGACCGCTACGGCGGGACATCGGGAGGAATCAGTGACATCTCCTACGACGCCATGAGCCGGCTGATGAGCTACGACTGGCCTGGAAACGTTCGGGAACTTGAAAACTGCATCCAGCGTGCGCTGGCACTTGGGGCGCCTCCTGAAATTCAGGTGAGTGACCTTCCTTCGAACCTTGTTTACGGAATGCAAAATGAGTCCGGGAAACGCAGGTTTTCCACTTTGCGGGAGATCGAACGTGACGCCATCCGGCAGGCGCTCGAAGTATCGGGCGGCGATCGTCTGCGCGCGGCCAGGCTGCTGGGTATCGGCAAGACCACTGTGTACCGTAAGATCAAAGAGTACGACTTGGAAGATGTTGCGGATCCCCGGCAAGCTTAGTCGCCCGCGCGAAACCTTGGAAAATTTCATTCGACAAATAGTTCCGCAGAATCGAAAAT
>JAJXZM010000020.1 GCA_021780055.1 Acidobacteriota bacterium | reverse complement strand
ACGCATTGTGGCTATGCGACTTCCAAGGCGTGCGTTACAGCGAACCGGCTGAAATATTGGGGATACCAATTGGGAGTCTCAAAGCTCAACTCCACCGGGCAAGGAAGCTTTTGAACAAAGTCTCAAGGGCTCTGCCGAGGCTCCGGCATTTTCAAGCCCGCTGACTGGGTAGTGTGCATGACCAAAGCAGGTTCACGCTTGAACCAATGGGCGGCCCAACCGAGGCATTGCTTTGAGGAACAGCACTAATGCACAACGTAATTCCTCAGCTATTTGTTATCTGCGTATTTATTCTATATGTCGTATTGCTTGCGGGTCTTGTCTGGTGGACGCTGATCCCCCACCACCGCTCCCAACGTAGTAAGAGGACCCAAAGTCTGAAGCGGTCGGAAATGGGCAGTGCGTCGAGCCGATGGGATCGTCTGCATTAGCTTTTTAGGGAAGTTGACTGCCTAAAGTCTCACAATGCTTATCACAGTTCCAGAGCCTGGGTGCTCAGCAGTGAATGTCTACGGAAGTCTTAATGATTAGATGCCCTTGGTACAGAAGCTGTGCAATCAGGGCGTAGTCAACACACCGAGACAGAGCTCGGTCGGTCAGAGGTGAAAGATTATGAGAATAAGATATGCCTTAAGTGTCATCTTGATGGTGTTGCCGGTGAGCAGTATTTGGGGGCAGAAAGTAGAGACCAATTATGACCATGGTGCCGACTTCCAGCGCTATAAAACTTACGCATGGAAGGAACCAGAACTTACCACCAAGCAGAACAAGGAGTTCGAGAAGGTGATCCAACAGGCTCTCGTTGACGCGGCCAACGCCCAGCTCCGGGCGAAGGGATTGACGGAGAACCGGGACTCTCCCGATCTCTATGTTACCTATAGCGGTGGCTCGAGTATTAAAGACTCGAAAGCTGCCGCCGCCTACGCTCCTCAGGACCTCCGCGGTTACGGGGTAGGGCAGGTGTGGACGTCGAATACGATCCCAGGGTCGATTCCAAACGTCTGGGTCTCGACGGAAGGAGTCCTCTTGTTCGAAGTCACGGACGCACGGACAGATTCTGTCGTGTGGAGCAGCCTTCTCAGGAAGAAGATAGATAGAAATAAGATGCCAAAGGACTTGGACAAGTCGGCAACTGAAATTGCCAAGAAAGCGTTTCGGGACTTTCCACGCAAAGCGACGGGAAAGTAAGGGAATGAAAATAATACACGAGCAGACTGAACACCTGTGATGATTATGTAGTCGCAGGACCCGTTCGGGCTTGGGCCGTCCCGATTTCCGCAAATCCGGCCGTCTGAGAATCTCTTGATGGCTCCCGCCCGATATGCGGCGGTACAAGAGCCACAGGCGTAGTCACTTCGGCTTTGACGGTAAATGTTAACACGGCGTCAGTCGGGTGGATGGAACACTTTGGCAACTGCTGCCCGCGAAATGCCAGGACGGATTCGTGGGTCTGATTATTTGGTTCTCCGCAATGCCGGATCCCGGAATTTTGGCAGTTTCTTGAATGACCTCCCGTGAATTTGCGCAAAGACCACATTATTGGCTCATTACCCCCGGCACAAACGCCACCCAAGCAAACAGACCCGGAACTCATTCGTGAATGCCCACATGCGCTTGGCTCCCGTACTTGATGATCAAGCCGATTCCTTTGCACTGCTTGAGTCTGTAATAAATGACAGTGGTTCTGCCGGTCCAGTGCAGGTAGTCTGTTTTTGAAGCACCGACGGCCTAAAGTGCCGGGAACGTAAGTCTGCAGGGGACTTTGGGCCATGGCAGGCGGCCCTACATAAAGGTTTTCCGATAAAAAGGAGAATCTTAGCGTGGAATTTCGACTCCGATGCTCGGTTGAGGCACACGCGGTTCTGGCAGTTCTAATCCCAATCTTCTGGGTTACAACATGCCTGGCGGCGAACCCTTCCGATGCTTCAACAGGCTCTGCAAATGAAACTTCGCCGGATGCCCAGTCTTGGAGTGTGGGACCAGAATCCAGTCGCGACGCGCTACCGTATGCTCCAGTTCTCGGTCCGAAGAAAGTCGAAACGCCCGCCAAGAGTGAGAACTCTGTGAATTGGGATGGACTTGCCAGCGATTCGTGGCGTTTCCTGGCTGTTATGCAAGGATACAGGCTTGCGACAGAAAAGGGCACACGTGAAGGCCTGAAGGGCAGTTTTTTCGACAATTACGCCAGCGCAATCGAGAATATGCATGGCTGGGCTGACGGAGATGAATTCTACGTCAACTACGTAGGGCACCCGATGCAGGGAGCAGTATCCGGCTACATCTGGGTTCACAATGACCGACAATACCGTCTGGCCGAATTCGGTCGGAACAGGACTTACTGGAAAAGTCGGCTGCGGGCCGCTGCTTATGCCTGGGCTTATAGCGAGCAGTTCGAGCTTGGCCTGGTCAGCGAGGCATCCATTGGAGCGATTCAAAAGTCCCCACCGGCGCAGGGTTTCGTGGATCACGTCATCTCACCAACGATTGGGATAGCATGGATGATCGGTGAGGACGCCATCGATCAATACCTGATCAAACGAATCGAAGCCCATACAAACAATCGAATGATCAGGCGCCTGGTTCGCGCAGGACTGAATCCTTCACGCAGTTTCACTAATCTTATGGCAGGGTCCTATCCATGGCACCGCGAAACCCGCCCCGGAGTCAGCCGCTATGATGCAAAAACCGAGAAGTGGCTTGCCTCGGCTGGTTTATTAGAGCCTGGAGCTAGGAATCCGGTGCTGGAAATTCCCGATACGTTTGGCCCAGCCCCTTTTGAACTCAGCCTGACATTCCGTCCGGAGCGTCTCTCTGGCGGAGGCAGTAGCACGCCCTGCCTAGGCGGAGGTGGAAGTGCGGCGTTTCGTGTTTCGCAGTCTTGGCAACTTGTGGCAGACGTCGGTGGGTGCAAGATGATTGGGTTGGGCGAGAACTTGAGCGGCGATTCACTGACGTACATGCTGGGTCCAAGATGGGTGAGCCGCCCCGCGGGCTCTTTGAGTAGCTATGTGCAGGTCCTGGTTGGCGGAAACAAGATGACTGAGGAACTCATGTTCCCGGAAAAGAAGAACTGGTTGACACAATTAGCAAAAGAAAATGGAACAGAGCCTCCCATGCACACTGATTACACGGAACAGGTTGACGCGAATGGTTTTGCAGTTTCCGTCGGTGGAGGCATCCAGTATAAGCTGAACAGGGCTTTTGCAATTCGTGTTCTCGACGTTTCCTACCGGCACTCCTGGATCAGCCCATTGTGGGGAAGGGATTTTTCAAATGGCCTGAAGGTAACTACGGGCTTGGTTCTTCGCATGGGCACATGGTAAAAGGTACGCCGTGAGTCAGTTAACACCGCAATAATTTCCCAGCCCCAGAAGTCAATTGTCCACACGTGAAACTTGCTACATCTGATTGGGGCGCTGTGAACAGAGGGGGCGGTTGACCCACCTGAGGAGTTTTGGCCAGACAGTACGTTTGCTCCCACGAACCCCAAACCCGTCGCGGCAATGTCTTGTCGTGAAGGAGTTTGGCACACAATTGCGACAATACTTAGACGAGTAGGAATGGCGGGACTCAAAGATCCCACGCGGGAGATTGACGTCTACAGGGAACAGACAGCGGTGTGTTCCGCACAGATCATCCTGAAGGACGGATCGTTTTCACCGCCGGGAAAGTCACTCAACGCGTATGGGCACAAGATATCGAGGGAATTTATGCTGCGGATCTTAGTTAGTTCCTTGCCGATTTTTTCCAGGCTGATCGCGGCATTCAAATTCCCTTCCGCGTGCAAAAGACTGGCGCACTCGCCCAAAATCGCAACGCGGGGAGGCTCTTTCTTCGCTGCTTTGACAACCGACTCAATGAAGCCCCAAAACATCTTGAAGACCACGAGGGGGTCGGGCAGACCGTTTATCACAATCTGCGGTAGAACTTCGGTAGCATCAATCGAAACACACGTCCCACGTCGAATCGCACCTTCTATGTCAACGCCCTCGTTCTTTAATCTCTGAACAAGAGCTTCCCGATGCGGCCTGGTAACCACAACGATAGCCGCGTTACAAGCATTCAGGGCATCGGCGATGAAGCGACCAGAGCTTTCCAGAAAAACCGAATCGTCCGAGTAAAATTGAACTTCGTGACGGTAGTAGGTATCCTCGACCTGGCCGGATTCCAGGCCGTGGCTGACGAACCGCTTGCCCGCAAGAACTGCTTCTAAGGCTGGCAACAAATCACTTTGAGCACGCAACTTGAGAACATAACCGTGCCCGCCGAGACGAAAGCTCTCTTCAACTACAGCGGGAGAAGATTCCTGGCTAATAAACAGAAGCCTTGCGGAAGGGGCGAGTTCGCGGATTTGCTTTGCAGCTTCAAATCCATTCAGCTTCGGCAAACCGATGTCCAGCAGAATCAAATCCGGTTGCAGATCTGCGGCCTTCAGGACGGCTTCCAGCCCGTCCGCGGCTTCACCGACGATCTTAAATTCTGTCCTTTGCTGGAGCGACAAACAGATAAAGTCACGGAATGGCTTGAAATCTTCGACGATAAGGACTCTTACAAAATCCATTTTAGGCAGAATATGCCTCTGTTCCGCCACTCGTCAATCCAAATAATCAGGCTGAACGAACCCAGAGGCTCTGAGATGAACCTGGATGGTCGAACGCACGCTGATGGGAATACGGGCTTTGCACTCTGGCAGAAGCCGGCCGATGGGGGCGCGAAAATCAAGCACGTCCATGTAACTCACAATTCGGCCCTTTGTAATC
>JAJXZM010000218.1 GCA_021780055.1 Acidobacteriota bacterium | reverse complement strand
AAGATGGATTCGAACTGTGACTTCGGCAGGCTTTCGATATACAGGAAATGATTCGGGTGGCTTTCGTCACGCTTCATACGTTGCTCAGACAACGCAACGTAATCGTTGAAAGCCTTGAGAGTCTTTGGGGTAAGGTCAGCTGCAAAAACGTCGGACTGGCCTATCGCAAGCAGGGCGATTGCTCCAAACAAGAGCACCCATGCCAGGCTTCTGAGTAAATGCCCCTCGGATCGGTCCATTCGTACGATCATCCCCATCTCTGAATGTTAGCACGGCCATTGGAGAGCATTCCATGGCGCGGCGCCGGCATTGCTTCCATCTCTCATGCGCTGTTGAACCTGGCCGCACCTACTGTCGGCCTGAAGGGTGCCAGCATGTGACGGTCAGAACCGCAAAGAGAAAAGCCTTGCACAATAATTTTGTGATACACTCCCCCGGAACTTAATCTGCTGGGGCAAGGGGACATGGCACAAATTAAAAAGCCTTCAAAAATTTACGACGCTATTATTGTGGGATCCGGGGCAGGCGGCGGCATGGCCGCTTACGTTCTGACGCAGGCCGGCGCAAAGGTCTTGATGCTGGAGGCCGGCGGCTGGTATGACACCGCCAAGCAATCCAAAATGCTGGAGTGGAATTATGAAGCTCCGCATCGCGGGGCCGTGAAGCCAAACACAACCTTCGGCTATTTTGACGCAGCGGTGGGCGGATGGCAGATTCCGGGTGAGCCCTACACCAATGCTCCCGGGACAGACTGGACCTGGTTCCGCTCGCGGATGCTCGGCGGCCGCACCAACCACTGGGGCCGCATCTCCCTGCGTTTTGGGCCGTACGACTTCAAGCCCTACTCCCGCGACGGCAAAGGCTTTGACTGGCCGATCACCTACGAGGATCTGGCCCCCTACTACGACAAGGCAGAAGAGTTGATTGGAGTTTTCGGCGCCGACAACCACGTGGAAAATGCGCCGGACGGCAAATTCCTGCCGCCACCCACCCCGCGATGCCAGGAGTTGCTGATCCAGAAAGCCTGCGAGAAACTCCATATCCCCTGCATCCCAGCGCGGCTCTCGATCATCACACGGCCGCATCATGGCCGGCCGGCGTGCCACTATTGCGCGCAGTGCGGACGAAGTTGCGCCACTTCTTCAAACTTTTCTTCGCCGACCGTCCTGATCCCTCCAGCGATGGAGACGGGGAACCTGGACATTATCTGCAACGCCATGGTGCGTGAGGTCCTGACAGGACCCGACGGCCTTGCGACCGGTGTTTCCTACATCGACAAGAAGACGCGCAAGGAAATCCAGGCACGCGGCAAGATCGTGGTGCTGGCAGCGAGCAATTGCGAGACCTGCCGCCTGCTGCTGAACTCCCGCAGCACCCGGCACCCGAACGGACTTGCCAATTCCGCCGGAGTTGTAGGCCGCTACCTGATGGACACCGTCGGCGCGGATGGCACAGTGGGGTTCTTCCCCGTGCTGATGGACCTTCCGCCGCACAACGACGACGGAGTCGGCGGCATGCACCTCTACATGCCGTGGTGGAATTACGACAAACAGCTCAGAAACCAGCTGCCCTTTGCGCGCGGATACCACATCGAGTTCGGCGGCGGACGGCACATGCCCGGCGAAGGAGAGTTCGGCGGGTCGGAGCGTTACCTCGGCGGAGGCTACGGTCCGGAACTGAAGAAGGGATGCCGGAAGTTGTACGGCGCCTTCGTCGGCTTCTCGAGCCGCGGTGAAATGATCCCGAATGACGACAGTTGGTGCGAGATTGACAAAAACGTCGTCGATGAGTGGGGCATTCCGGTGCTGAAATTTCATTTCAAGTGGACGCAGGATGAAATCCTGCAGGCGCGGCACGCCCGGGAAACCTTTCGTGAAATCATCGAAACCGCCGGCGGAGAAGTAGTGCGGACAGCCGGAGCGGATGAAAACTGGGGAATCTCGCGCGGGGGCGAGATCATCCATGAAGTGGGGACGGCAAGGATGGGATCCAGCCGAAGCACTTCGGCGCTGAATCCCTATTGCCAGGCGTGGGATTGCAGGAACCTGTTTATCACGGATGCCGCGCCGTTTGTCAGCAATGCGGACAAAAACCCGACGCTCACCATCTTGGCTCTGGCCTGGCGGACTTCAGAGCACATCGTGAATGAGATGAAGAAGCGAAACATTTAAGGACAATGATCCAGGATTCAATAGGGGGCAACAAGCATCATGTCTGAAAAGGAAAACAGCAAGCAGGAAGGCGCCATCAAACGGCGCGACATGCTGAAGGCTTTTTCGGCGGTTCCGGTGGCTGCGCTGGTCCCGCTGGGAACGGCCTTTGCGGCAGAGCCAAAGACCGCCGGAAGCGCGGCCGCCCAAGCGGCCTCCGCCTATCATCGAAAAGTCTTTAATGACCACGACTGGGAGACGGTCAAAGTTCTGAGTGACCTGATCATTCCCGCCGATGAGCGAAGTTCGAGCGCAAGCCAGGCCGGTGTTCCGGAGTTCATTGATGACTGGCTCAACTTCAAAGGCGGAAGGCTCAAAGCGGAAATTCTGGGCGGCATCACCTGGCTGGACATTGAATGCAACCGGCAATTCGGGCATGACTTCGTGGCATGCACGCCGGCCCAGCACAAGAAGATGCTGGACCGCATCGCTTACCCGGACAAGGCCTCGCCCGAAGACGCCAACTACGTGGCGTTCTTCAACCATTTGCGCGACCTGGTGGTGGGCGGATTCTTCTCAAGCAAGGAAGGCGTGAAAGATCTGCCTTACCTGGGGAACCAGGTTGTGGCGGAGTGGAAGGGTTGCCCGCCTAATGTGCTGGCGCAGATCGAGGAGAATCTCAAGGCAAAACACGTGGGGTTGAGCCTGGATAGCGGCCAGGCCTAGACGTAAATTTGATGGCGGTGGTTCCGGGCCTGAAAGTCCGATCCAGGACTACCGGTCACTTCCCCGTTTCGCAGAGGACCACGCGATCTTCACCATCCACCTCCTTTAGGCGGACCTCCACCACTTCGGTGCCGGACGTCTGAAGCGTACGGCCGACGTAGTTCCCCAGAATAGGCAGTTCGCGATGTCCCCGGTCAATCAGGACGCACAATTCCACTCGTTGCGGGCGTCCGAAGGCGAGCAACGCTTCGAGAGCGGCGCGCGTGGTGCGGCCCGTAAAAAGAACATCGTCCACCAGAATAACCTTCTTGCCATCCACTGAAAATCTCAGGGGAACGGACCCTGGGGCCGGCCGCGGACCGGGCGCCGACAAATCGTCCCGATAGGAACTGGTGTCAAGCCTTTCCACCGGGGGCGTCGCGGATTCAATCCCGCCAATCGTCTGGGCAAGCCGCTCGGCCAGCGGAACGCCTCTCCGCTCGATCCCCACTAAGACCAGATTTTCAATGCCGTTATTCCGCTCAAGAATTTCGTGGGCCAGCCGCACCAGCGTGCGGTCAATTTCCGAGGCGGACATGAGTTGAAATTTCTCGACCGCCGGCGCATGGCCCGTATCAGATGGAATTACCTTTTTGTCTGACATTACCGCTCCTTTTTATCGCATTATAACGCACCGTGCCGCCACGAACGGCTGCACCTGCCAAGCTAGAGTGTTTAAGAAGGGTTTGCTGGTAGGCGCGTCGAAGGTCTCGCACATAGTGGTCCGCTTCGCGGGTCGGTCTGGGAATACGGTAGCCATCAACGCAGGCGCGAACCACCTTCACGGCAGTCGCAAGCGAAATACGGTGCCCCTGGGTCACAAAAATTGGCCGGGTATTGTCGCGGGTCCGCAGAACGGTTCCCACACGTTCTCCCCGGAAGTAGAGCGGCGCGGTTGATCCCGCCTTTGCCGCAGGGATGCCTGCTTCCCCGACTAGAAGCGACTTCGCGCATCCAATGGCCGGCTTGTCAAACAGCACACCGACATGGCACGCAAGTCCGAACAGCCGCGGGTGCGCCCGGCCATGACCGTCAATCAGCAACAGGTCAGGCTCGATCCTCAGGCGCGCAAAAGCCGCCCTGAGTACCGGAATTTCACGAAACGAAAGCAAGCCGGGCACATAGGGGAATTGCAGCTTGCGCCGGGCCATCCGGCGTTCCACTTCCTGCAGGGATGGAAAGCGGTAAACGATGACTCCGGCAAAAGCCACTTCGGTCGAGGGATCAAATGCGATATCCGCGCCGGCAACGTAGCGAATTTGCCCGAAGCGGTCTTCCAGCACTACGCGCTCGCGGAGACGCGTCTGGACCCGTATCGCTTCTCGCGGGCTGATTTTCCAGCGGCTGCGGAGCACAGGTTTCATGGCGTTTCAGATCAGATCATACTCTATCTTTCTTAACTGGAATCAGGGATCGCCCTGCAACTCCGCGAGGGGAGATAAGCCCGTTGAATATATTTTTTGCATGAGGGGAGGAAACGCGGCGCCATAGTTTATCGTATATACAAAGGAAGCTGCTGCTACGCGACCTAAATGCGACCGTGCCTGCGCAGCCTGTTGGCACTGGAATGAAAATCGCGGTAGACTTTGAAGTTGCGGGTTCATTCAAATAGGAAGCTTATTTCTTATCCCTTCCTTAATGCCATTAGAGGAACATAACCAGCTCAATACATTAACATCCGGCATATTCTCATGAAGAGCGATTCTTGGCTGGAAACTCATTCTTATCAGATCCTCGAGGAAGTTTCACGACATCCTTCCCTTAAACCCCAGGCGCTTGCAGAAAAACTGAAGCTGTCTCGCGCCATTGTTGGGACTCAGACCCGAAAACTACGGCGGGCCGGGGTT
>JAJXZM010000390.1 GCA_021780055.1 Acidobacteriota bacterium | reverse complement strand
CATTTCTCGCCTTCCAGGAAACCGAGCAATCCAAGCTCTTTCCGAACAAGGCCTTCGGATACGGAAGATCATTGTGGAGTTTTCCCCACACGCGTGGGGATGGTTCGGAGCTTTCTGTACAATGTCTGTTGATTGAGGTTGGTTCCGAAATGGCCCAATTTTGATTGCCAAAGGAGACTTCGTGAAAGTTGCCTATCTCGACATCGAGACCAATTATGTTGGCAGATACACCGGCCAGCGGCTTTTCAGGGATCATAAGAATCACCAGATCACTATTCTTGGCCTGCGAGTTCTGCGTGAAGGTACAGACTCCCTTGCGCAGCTCGTCGGAAGTGACATTACAAGGGCGGCGTTGCTGGATAAGCTCCGAGAAGCAGATCTGATCGTTACTTATAACGGCCGGTCGGTCCCCGATAGAGTGAAAGGCCATATTGGGTTCGATTTTCCGGTGATTGCCGCGCAGCTTGGCGTTGTCCTGGACAAGGAATTCAAACATCTGGATCTTTGCCCGGTGTGCTGGCAGCACGGCCTCTGGGGCGGGCAAAAGGCGATCGAGCGGTCTTTGGGGCTGAAGCGGAAGCTCCCCGGGAAAGATGGAGCATGGGCCGATTTCACATGGAAGACATATGAAAGAACAAGGGACGAAAATCTCCTGAACGACCTGCTGCAATATAACCGCGAAGACGTGTTCATGCTTCGTCAAATTCAGGATGCCCTCCAGAAGCCAAAGAAAAGGTGATTCCTATGCACTCATTGGAGTCCTCACCGCCATTTCGTTAGCCAACAAGCAGGAAAAGCGACCCAAACGGTGTTGGCACAGGCTGAGTTGCTTTGCGCAAAACGGGTAGCATAGACAAGTGAGAGCCACAAACCATCACACTGGGCCAAATCAAGCTGACCGGATCACGTTCCTACCTGCTTTTCGTCGCCACATTTGACCCTTTCAACAAAATCCGTAGGGTTACGGCCATTTTCAGCCACACGGCCTGGGCAGACAAAGGAACACGACATCGGTCGGAATGGCTATCGATCTCGGAAGGCCGACAAATTTATTTTAGACAACAATGAGATGTGGATGTGTGGGAGAAAACGGAGCCTTTGGCTGACCTTGTAACATGCTCCCGTCCGCTCAATCCTGTCGGAAACTAATTCTCAAAGTGGTTCAAGAACACCGGAACAGGTCACAACCTCCTCCTTTCCTATCGCCCACCTCCTACCGCTCGTACCGGGACTTTCTCTTTTGCCCGTTTAGGAACTTCTTGCTTTGCAGCGACCTTGAAAACAATAAATCTTGACAATGTCATTGCCCTATGGAATAGTCGCCGTGCAATCGGTTTCTGCAACCGATTAAACTCTGTCGACAAAGGTGTCTCCTTGCCGGCCGAGGGAGCATTTGTGCAAGCGCTCAACTGTGGGTGAAACCCGTTAGATGTGGGGGATTCATGGCGAAGTTTATGACACATTTTCTTCAAGACGTACTCCGCCAGCCCAACGAGATCGAAAGGGTGATCGATCATTTTTGCAACGAATCTCGCACCACACTCGATAGGGCAGAGAAAGCAATCCGCAATGCCAGTCATGTATACCTTACGGGAATTGGCAGTAGTTGGCACGCCGCCCTGAATGCGAGGTCGATATTCCACGAAGGGGGGTTCCCCGTACACGCGCAAGATGCCGCAGATCTGTTGCACTTTGTTACATTAGCAGAGAACTCAGTAATCATCATGATTTCACGAAGTGGCCGAAGCGCAGAAATCATCAAGCTGCTTGCTAAAGCCCGCGAGAGCAAGGCGGCCGTTATAGGCATAACGAATACTGCGGACGGGCCACTCGCCTGTGAAGCAGAAGTTCCGATTGTAGTTTCCGTCAACTTTGACCACGCGATTTCTGTCAATACATACTCCAGTCTCTCTGCTGCGGCCTGTATGCTGGCGAGTTCAGTCATTGGCACCCTTGACAGCTCTTTAGTGGCTTCGCTTCTGCGGGGCGTTAGCGACGCCGCGCGGGCTATGCCGGATTGGCAGGAGCAGCTCTCTGTTTCGCGCTGGCCCGTCTCCCGGCCAGTTTGTTACTTCCTCGCGCGTGCTCCTAGTCTTGGGAGTTGTCTTGAGGCCCGGTTGCTGTGGGAGGAAGGCGTAAAGTTACCGGCGACAGCGTTGGGAACTGGCAGCTTCCGGCATGGGCCACAGGAGGTTGTGGCAAAGGATATGCGATTTGCGCTCTGGATTGAAGGTCGTCGGATGCGCCGGCAAGATTTGGCCGTAGCGCTAGACCTGAGGCAATTAGGCGCCTGCGTCATGCTCATCGGTCAAGGTCTGCCGGAAGACGGAGGGCACTTGGTGTTTCAGCTTCCACCCATTCCACCCGAGTGGCAGTTCCTGACTGACATTATTCCAATGCAACTCACAGCAGACCACATGGCGCAGCTTTCAGGTGGAGATTGTGATTCTTTCCGCATTTGTCGCTACATTGTTGAAGACGAGTCCGGGCTGTTGCACGAGGGTAATATGTGAGACTTTAGGAGGCGGTGATTTTGATGCTCCAGAATTGCTGGCTTCGGTGAAATAACGAGGTGAACATGACAAGCTCAAAGAAGTTTTGTTCTTTTCTCCTGTTCGTCGCAGTTTTAGCGAGCTGGGGGTGTTCCAAAAGTCCCAGCCCACAAGTCAGCCCGTCTTCCAGCGCGTCAGGGTCGGCCAGTCAGTACCTGGGGCGTTGGGACTTGACGGTAAAAACGTCAACTCGCGATTATCCTTCATGGATCGAAGTCTCCGAGGCGCAAGGTCAGCCCGAGGTCTTAGTGGTGGGATTTGGGGGAAGTGCGACTCCCGCAGCCAAGGCGCAGGTAGAGAACGGGACAATCGAGTTCTCCATGCCCTCCCATCCGGCGGACTACGGCGGTGCCGAGGAGTTTACGGGAAAGCTGGTCAACGGTGAGCTTGTGGGGACGGCGGTGGGTTCGAACGGGGCTACCTGGCAATGGACGGGCCGCAGAGCACCTGCCCTGGAGCCGCAGGCAGCTCCGAAATGGGGCAAACCCATTAGGCTGTTCAATGGCAAGAATCTTAACGGTTGGAAGTTCAGAGGTCCTACCCGGGGAGCTGTGTGGAAGGTCGAACACGGGGTCCTGGTGAAGGATGGAAGTGGCTCTGGCATCATCACCGCTTCCAAGTTCGAGAACTTCAAGTTGCACCTCCAGTTTAAGTGTGGGCCCATGTCCAACAGTGGTGTGTATCTGCGAGGCCGGTATGAGGTGCAGATAGAAACCGATTCGGCTGACCAACCACCGCAGAATCATACGGGTGCTATATACGGCTTTATTGCGCCGAATCCGGAGCAGCCGCGCAGGTCGGGCGTATGGCAAACCTTTGATATCACGCTCGTCGGCCGAACCCTCACGGTTGTGCAGAACGGGGTAACTGTCATCGATCAGAAAGAGATTCCAGGAATCACTGGCGGCGCTCTCGACAGCGACGAAGGGGCGCCTGGCCCCATTTTGCTGCAAGGAAGCGAGGCAGGACGTGTAGCTTTTCGAGATATCGTCATTACTCCCGCAATATAGACAACTCGTACCGCCCCGAAGGGGGAGCATGCTTCTTCCGCCAAGCTTAAAGACACCTCGCGGTCGATTGGCAATGTTGATCAGTGATGCACATAGATCTAACAGGAATCATAGGAGGTTTCATTCATGAAGTCGTCGCATCGTATATCTCGCCGGAATTTCCTGGAGGCCAGTGCGTTGGGGGGAGCGGCCCTTGCGGCCACCCCGGCTTTCGGACGCACGGTCGCAGCAAATGATCGCATTAACGTTGCTGTAATCGGCCTAGGTGCCCGGGGCCATGATCATCTGGATTTGCTGCTTAAGCATCGCGCCAAAAAGCGGGATATCGAAATAGTGGGGCTCTGCGATGTATATCAGAAACGGCTCAGCATGGCTGCGCGAAAGGCACCTGAGGCGAGAACATACGTACTCCATCAGGAACTACTGCATCGCTCCGACATCGATGCGGTTTTTATCGCTACTCCAGACCATTGGCACGCCGCGATCACGCTGGCAGCAATGGAGAGCGGCAAAGACGTTTATGTCGAAAAGCCCATGACGCACACGGTAGAGGAAAGCAAAGTGGTTGCTCACAAGGCGAAGGAGCTTAATCGTGTGGTTCAAGTGGGGGTGCAGGGACTTTCATGGGACCGGTGGCCTAAGATTCGCGACATAGTTCGGTCCGGATTGATTGGCCAGGTGGTTGCGGTGCAGGGTACTTACAGTCGTAATGCTCCAGACGGCGACTGGAACGAAGGCCCATGGTGGTCCATCGATCCTGCTGCCGGGCCAGACGCAACAGGCGACGAACACATCGATTGGAAACAGTGGCTTGGTCCCGCTCCCTCGATTTCGTGGGATGCCGACAGGTTCTTCCGCTTCCGCAAGTACTGGGACTACTCAGGCGGCATCGCCACAGATCTACATTATCACGTAGTGGCGCCCCTGCAATTTGCGGTTGCGGACGACTTTCCTACGCGCGTGGCTGGCATGGGTGGATTGTGGGTTTATAACGACGGGCGCGAAACTCCGGATACCTTCCTGACGGCCGCCGATTTCCCGAACAAGCTCTCCATGACGATTCAGTCTTCACAAGTCAACGAGCATGGCCCCAGAATGAATATCCGCGGGACCAAAGCTACGATTCATCTGAGCGACGAATGGGAAGGACCTCCCTCCCGGCAGTACGACTATGCAGATATTCTTCCCGGGTCACCCTCCACCGTGGAGT
>JAJXZM010000483.1 GCA_021780055.1 Acidobacteriota bacterium | reverse complement strand
GTGGCCATTATGAAGGCAAGATGCGGCTGCCGTTTTTGCATTTCCATCAGCAGTTGCATGCCTGTCATGCCCGGCATTTTCAGGTCTGAAACCACCGCGTCGAAACGTTCCTTTTCCAGGCAGGCCAGCGCCTCTTCCCCGCTCGATCTTCCGAGCCAGTCAAAACCGCTTCGTTCCAGTTTTTCTCCCAGTATCTGCCAGATGGCACACTCATCATCAACAAGCAGAATCCGGGGTTTGGTTTCTCGGTCACCCATTTGAATGCTCCCGTCGCACTGGGCTTAACGGCCCTGCGTGCCAAATGCCAGCCGTGCGACATGCCTTCCGAAACCGGCTGGACCCCGGCCGCCCTGTTCGAGCCTATGAAGGGACAATCAACCACAGGCACGCCGGAATCTCTCGCCAGTTCCTGTTCACCGTGAAAGATTGGCAGACTTCCACGGGGAGAAAACCAGGGGACCGGACCCTGCAGATATTTTGCCCTGCTGGGTTCTCACTAATTTCTATCGGAGACTGCCCTTCGGAGCGTTAGAGGGCAATCCATCATTCTTGCTCAAGCGCAAAGCTGCGGCGATAAGTCCTTCCAAGCCCGGGCGCTGTGGAATTTGGGGTCGGGAACCGGCTTGTGTGCAAGTCAGGTTGACTACGGGCATCTCTTGGGGATATGTTCTGGAGTTAACCTGTTTTCTCAGTACAAATTGAGCCCCTGACGCAGCCCGCACCCGGAGGATGTGAACGATGGAACTACACCATGTGATCGAAGCGCAGCAATTTGACCTGCCCATGATCCACCACCTGTTTGAGGTCGCCGCCGAAATGGAAAACCTTGTTGCCCGCGGCGGCACTGACGAATATCGTCATCGGCTGATGGCCACACTTTTTTATGAGCCCTCCACTCGAACCCGGTTTTCATTTGAAGCTGCCATGCACCGGCTGGGCGGGCGAGTGATTTCAACGGAAAACGCAGCAGAATTCTCCTCGGTGGCCAAAGGTGAAACGCTGGAGGACACCATTCGCATCATGAACGGCTACGTGGACGTGATTGTGTTGCGGCACAGTGAAGTCGGGACGGCAAAGCGGGCCGCGGCCGTCTCACGTGTTCCTATCATCAATGCCGGTGATGGTGTGGGCCAGCACCCCAGTCAGGCCCTGCTGGACCTCTATACCATTCAGAAGGAAATCGGCTCCATCGATGGCCTGAAGATCGCCATGGTGGGCGACCTGGCACAGGGGCGAACCGTCCGCTCGCTTGCCTATCTGCTGAGCAAGTTCAAGGACACCCGGATGTACTTTGTGGCGCCCCCACTACTCAAAATAAAGGAAGACATCCTGGAGCACCTGCGTGAACGCGGGTCGTGGTTTACTGAAGAGACCACGCTGGACCGCGTGCTGCCGGAAGTCGATGTGGTCTATCAGACCCGCGTGCAAAAAGAGCGCTTCGGCGACCGTGTCGCCGATTATGAAAGCTGTCGCGGGATATATATCATCAACCAGGACTCACTCCGGCTGATGAAGTCTAACGCCATCATCATGCACCCCCTTCCCCGTCTGGAAGAAATCGCCATGGAAGTGGATCAGGACCGTCGCGCCGCCTATTTTCGGCAGGCGCAGAACGGCCTGTTTGTGCGCATGGCGTTGTTGACGGTGCTGTTATCCCACTAAGTCGTTGAACAATAAAAGTAAACTGGCGTTCGCACTGACTGCAAGTGGCTCGAAATTTCTTCGGATTGCTTTCCCTGTCCGGGCCGTCGGGTATCTCTTTTTTCGAATGAAGAAGATCGATTTCAGCCTCGTCCTGCCTGGCATCCATCCTGTCCAATGAAATTGGCTTAGTCTTTTTGTTCCTATCTCTTAGCTGTAGCCGATGCTTCCGCGTTGCAAGCTTAGAACTCAGGTGCTAGTACTCCTGTACTCTTGCCCGAATTAGTTAACATCCATTAGGCTTGTGCCTGTGAGGTTGTGGGGGCCTGACAGCAGACATCAAGGGAGGCTGTTACGATGGGGATTGGCGAACGGATTAAAGAGCTGAGAGAGCAGAAACACATGTCGCAGGGGGACATTGAGGAGAGGACTGGGCTGCTGCGATGCTATATCTCGCGAGTAGAAAACGGCCACACGGTCCCGTCTCTGGAGACGCTGGAAAGATTTGCCGGCGCCCTGGACGTGCCTCTCTACAAGCTCTTCTACTACGACGAAGGGACGCCCAGCGAGTGCGATTTTGAGGCGTCCGACATGACACTTGAACGTCTTGCCCAGGAGGGGGGCGCTACGGGTGCAGAAGCGCGGTTCCTGCTGAAACTCAGGAGCCTGCAGCCGCGGCTTTCACCGACCGACCGGGACGTGTTGCTGACACTTGCCAAGAAACTGGCCGAGCGGCCACTGCCGGCAGTCCGGTAAACGATGTCAGGTCCCTGGCCCTGATGCCTCGTCCCGCCACCCCGGCGGTGAGTGCCGTTGGGCCGCTACGGTTACTTAATTTTCTAAGACTGGTCCTCTACGGACCAGTTTTTTATTTGCAGCCGCAACCACTGAATTCCCTTTCAAACTGCTGCCCAAGTCATTCGCGATGTTCTGACGGCGGAAGCCAATTCATCCAGGGGATTGCTTCCGGCCCTGCAGTTCGTCACAACCCCGCCTCGTAAAAACTCATCCAATTGCCGTAAGATAAGTACAAGCATGCATACGGGAAGTTAATCGGGGGGGTGGGAAACGACCGTGCTCAAGCTGATGCTCCGACAACTGATGCAACATCCGGTCAGGATGCTGCTGTCCATGATCATGATCAGCGTGGCGCTGCTGCTGGGGCTGGTGATCAAGGGTTTGTCGAACGGCGTGATGCAGGAGAAGATCCAGCGGACGGAAGGGATTGGAGCGGACCTGATGATTCAACCGCCCCACTCTTCTTACATTCTGGGTCTCGGCGAAAACGTGATGCCCGATGCGTTGGCGCAGAAGATCTCGGAGGTCCCCGGGGTTGAGGCTACGACGCCGACAGCCACCAACGTCAGTTTTACCAACCGCCTGGAAGCGATTTTTGGCATCGACCTGCCGAGTTTTAACCGCGTAACAGGAGGTTTTCAATACCTTCAGGGAGGCCCGTTTTCCGGCCCTTACGCGGCCCTGGTTGACGATGTTTACGCCAAGACCCACAAAGTCCACCTGGGCAGCACGCTGAATGTCCTGGACCATCACTTCACGGTTTGCGGAGTAGTGGAACATGGCAGGGGAGCCCGGGTCTTTGTGCCGCTGAAGACGCTTCAGGATCTGCTTGCGCCGGGAAAGTGCGCAGTGATCTTTGTGAAATGCGCGCCGGGAGTTTCGGACCTGGCAGTGGAAAACGAACTGCGAGCATTTGCCGGCAGTGCGCTGAAGGACTACCAGATTACACGGATGAGCGACCTTGCCACGCTGATTACGCCCTCTTCATTCCTGGGCTTGCAGCAATTCCTGCTGGTGATTGTGGTGTTTGCCGGAGTCATCAATTTTCTGGTGATCTTTCTTGCGCTTTACGTTCAGGTGCTGGGGCAAACGCGGGAGTTGGGGATTCTGCGCGCGCTCGGAGCCAGCCGCCGCTATATGATTCGGTTGTTTTTGGGTGAAGCCTGCCTGCTGTGCCTGTTTGGCGGAGGTCTTTCCCTGGTCCTTTACTTTGTGACCAGAGAGATCGTTTTATGGATTTATCCGGCGCTTCATTTCCTGCTGCCTGCAGGAGCTGTCCTGCGGGTGGCTGCGATTGCGCTGGCCAGCGCCGTGCTGGGCGGGGCCTACCCCGCCTACCGCGCGAGCGCCAGCGAACCGATTACAGCGCTAGCTTATGAGTAACACGACTGGCATCAACGACGGCGCGGCGCGGATTTTGATCGAGACCCGTGCCCTGACCAAGATCTACGATGGCACGTCGGGCTCTCCACCGGCCGTCAATGTGCTGAACTTGAAAATACCAGCGGGGGAATTTACGGCCATCATGGGACCCTCGGGCTCCGGCAAATCCACGTTGTTGTACCTGATTGCCGGGCTGGCGGAGCCGACTGCCGGCGAAGTGCTGATTGACGACGTGCCGATTTCCTCTCTGTCAGATACGGCCCGGGCGCGCATGCGCAACACGCGGATCGGGTTTGTGTTCCAGCGGTTCAACCTGCTGGGTTTTCTTTCCGCCCGGGACAACATTGAGGCCCCTCGGTTGATGGGTTGGAAACAGCGCGGTTCCCCCAGGGCGATTGATGACCTGCTGGTGGCTGTGGGGCTTGAGAAAAAGAGGCTTCGGAAGGTTAGCGAACTTTCTTCGGGCGAACAACAGCGGGTGGCCATCGCGCGCGCCCTGATTAATGATCCGGACATCCTGCTGGCTGATGAGCCGACGGGAAACCTCGATTCACGAAACGCCGAGGCCGTTCTGGACCTGCTGCTGAAGCTGAAGGATGAGCTGGGCTTGACCATCGTTATGGTGACTCACAATCTGGAAGTGGCGCTTCGCGCCGACCGGATCATCCAGATGAAGGATGGAAGCGTGGAGCGTGAGCTAATGACGAATGAATTGGATTCGTCGTCCGAGTGGGCGCAGCGGCCCGCGGGCCACATTCGCCATTGAGGTTGGGGGAGTTCCGGTGCTTCCGAAAGATTTTCGCAACAAGGACTCTTAAGACCGAACTCGAAGTTGGAGGTGTTTTCATGCGCCGAACTACGGGCGCTCTGTTCCTGTTTCTATTTCTGCCTTTGGTCTCCCTGGCCGGGCCTCGCCAGAAGATCAAGCTCCACAAAGCGCAATTCGACCTGAAAGACG
>JAJXZM010000557.1 GCA_021780055.1 Acidobacteriota bacterium | reverse complement strand
GAATCCTGCGCCACTACGCAAACCGGGAGCCAGAAGATGATGATGACGACTAGAAACAGCTTGTAAATTTTCCGCACTTGGTTTTTCCTCAAACGTGGAGCCCAAGGCCGTGGCGCCTAAAATTCCGCTTATGCCCCGCGCACTGGACAAAGTCCATCTCCTAATACACTGATATCAAAATACAATACAACCTGTTCGTTTGCGATGCAACATTATCGTGGTGGCTCTTACCGGGCCTCGGCTAAATCACTGCGGACAGTTTTGCCATTTTGAAATGCAAAACTATCTTTCTAGAGTTGGCACACCGCTAGTTAATCTTCTGAGCAGCAGTTGAAGACCAAGAATACTGTCTGACGCAAAACGGATGGTGGAGGGTTGCTTTATCATGTTGCATTCTGATTACCGAGTGCCACTGACCCTCCCGTCCTTCGCTTGCAACTGTTCGACTGTTGATTTGTAACTGATAGAAAATACATATCTTAGTAAAAATTAAACGTTCGCCAAAAAAATCCACCCTTCGGACTGCTCAGGCTGTTGAGATCCGTGTTGGCACTCTTCAAAAGAGGAACATTATAGGACCTTGCAGTCAGGAGTAAAATGGGAGCCGACCTCACGGCGCTTGTGTGAAAAAGACTAGGAACAGCCCTTGTCCTTATCTTGAGTCTTTAGAGGACTGAATCAACGATGGGAATATTCCGGCAAAAAATCCACCAACGGTTGGCAGTTGGCCTGATAGTTGGGATTCTTGGCATCAGCCTCGTGAATTTGAAGGTTCAAATCTCCTCCGGCCAAACCTTGCGTTCACCGGGCGGCAGCGCAACCTATGCGAAGCAATGCGCTGGTTGCCACGGTGTGGATGCACGAGGTGGTGAATACGGTCCGCCGCTGGCTGGGAACCCCAGGTTGCGGGGACGTTCCATTTCCTGGCTGCGCAAAATCATTCAGGACGGTGTCCCCAAAGGAGGTATGCCGGCGTTTAACTTGCCCGTCGGTGAGCTTGACACCCTCGCAGCCCTCATACATTCGCTAAACTCGCCGGCTGCTCAAAACACCCCGGCCGGGGACGGCCAAGCCGGTGAGCAATTTTTCTTCGGAAAGGGCCAATGCGCCAGTTGTCACATGGTTTATGGCAGAGGGTCTGCCGTGGGACCAGACCTGTCGGACATTGCGACCAGCATGACCGTCGAAGAAATCCGAACCTCGTTAGTTGATCCCAGCGCGCACATTGCTCCCGGCTACCAGATGGTGACGGTGCGCTTGCGCGACGGCAAAACGGTTCGCGGCTTTGCTCGAAACCGGAACAATTACGAAATTGCCGTGCAGGACCTGAAGGGACAGTTCCATCTGTTGCAGAACGGCGAGATCTCAGCCATCAGTGAAGATCAGCAATCAGAGATGCCGCCGGTAAAGGCAAGCCCAGCGGAGTTACAAAACCTGCTTGCCTTTCTCAGCACGCTTACCGGAGTAAAGCCCGGTGCAGCCAACACCGCAGAGCTAACCGAACTCGACGAGGACGTTCCTTTCTCTAGAATTCTCAATCCCCGGCCGGGCGACTGGCTGACTTACAATGGCAATCTTAGCGGAAACCGATACAGCGAATTGGGGCAGATTAACACAGCCAATGTGAACCAGTTGCGGCTGAAATGGATTTTTACTGTCCCTTTGTGGAAGCAGTTCCTTCCTGACACTTCCTATTTCCACCTGAACATGCAGTACTTCGGGCTGGAGGTCACTCCTCTGGTTGCCGACGGCATCATGTACGCAACGGGTCCGCAACGGGCCTACGCGCTGGACGCCCAGACAGGTCAGGAAATCTGGTCGTATTCACGCCCGCGGACAGCCGGGATGGTTGGCGATGCCGCGCTCGGCACAAATCGCGGCATGGCCATCCTCGGTGACAAGGTTTTCAGGGTAACAGACAACGCCCATCTGATTGCATTGAACCGCACGACAGGAAAACTGGTGTGGGAAGTGGTGATGCCGGATGAACCCATGCACTATGGCTCAACGGTCGCGCCACTGGTGGTCAAAGACATGGTAATCGCCGGGGTTTCCGGAGGCGACTGGGGTATGCGAGGATTTCTGGCTGCCTACAAAGCATCAAATGGAGAGCGGGTGTGGCGGCACTGGACAATCCCCGCCAAGGGAGAGCCCGGAGCAGAAAGTTGGGGCGCCAACCCACCCCAAAACGGCGGAGGAGCGACGTGGTTGACCGGCTCCTACGATCCGGAGACGGACACGCTCTACTGGGCCACCGGCAATCCATATCCTGATTCCGACGACCGTGCACGGCCGGGTGATAACCTTTACACAAACTCCATCCTGGCCCTCGACCCCAATAACGGCAAACTCAAGTGGTACTACCAGGTCACTCCTCATGATGTCCACGACTGGGATGCAAACGCGCCGCTAGTCCTGATCGATAGAAAGTATCAGGGACAAGAACGGAAACTCCTTCTGCACGCCGACAAGAACGGCTTCTTTTATGTGCTGGATCGAACCAATGGCCACGTTCTGCTGGCCAGGCCGTTTGTGCGGGTGACGTGGGCCAGTGGCATCGCTCCCGATGGGCGCCCGCAACTTCTTCAGCAGAATGGATTTCTCTGCCCGGGCTCGTACGGCGCCAACTGGAATGCGACGGCTTTCAGCCCGCAGACCGGGCTCTACTACCTGGTGGCCCTTGAAAAGTGCAGAGTGAAGCTGTCAACCGGCAACTGGAAGCACCCCCAAAAGGAGGAGCCGGCAAGGAAATACCTGATGGCGTTGGATATCAACACCGGAAAGGTTGTGTGGAAAGTCGAGGAACTCGGACCGCCAGAGGGAAAAAGAGAGGCTGGTGTATTAGCAACGGCTGGTGGGCTTCTCTTTTATGGCGATCCAAGCGGAAATGTTGTAGCCGTTGATGCCCGTAACGGAAAGACATTGTGGAGGTTTCCTACCAATGGCGAAAACAAGACTTCGCCCATGACATATATGGTGAATGGAAAACAGTACGTAGCGCTTGCCGTCGGCCCCAATATCCTATGTTTTGGTCTGCCCTAAAGGAGGGAAACAAAGTGAACAAAAACGTTTCGAGACGCGAGTTTCTTCAAGTGTCGTCCGCCGGGGCGCTCGGGGGCGCCGTTGCGCTTCGAGCGGGCAATACAGCCACCGCACTACCCACGGCGCATGGGCAATTCCGGGGAACGCTCTGCCTGTTCTCCAAACCTGTTCCGCAACTTAACTGGAAGGAACTCGCGGAGAGCGCCAAGCGCGCCGGCTTTGACGGGATTGACCTGACTGTCCGGCCGGAGGGGCACGTGCTTCCCGAGCGTGCAGAAACTGATCTTCCAAAGGCGGTCGAGGCCATCCGGAACGCCGGGCTTCAAGTCCCCATGATCACGACAGAGCTCCTGTCCGCCGACGACCCTACGGCGGGGCCGATCATCAGCACGGCAAGCAAACTCCACATCCCCTATCTGAAGCCAGGGTATTACAAATACAAGCTTGTAAGCGTACAAAAAGAGGTTGACGAGGCTGGGCGGCAGTTCCGCACTCTGGTGGATCTGGCGAAGGACCACGGAATCCAGGTAGGCTATCACAACCACCCGCGTTACATCGGAGAAGCCATCTGGGACATGGCGAGGGTGATCGAGCCGCTCGATCCACGCTGGTCGGGCTACTACTACGACCTGTGCCAGGCCACAATCGAAGGTGGCGAAAGCGGATGGAGAGTTTCAACCAATCTCGTTATGCCACGCCTGAAGATGGTGGCCGCCAAGGACTTTTTCTGGAAGCCAGCCGGCCCGCACCGATGGCGGATTGAAATATGCCCCATGGGCCAGGGGATGTCCCACTGGAAGGAGTTTTTCCAACTCCTCGCAAAGTCTGATTTCCATGGCCCTGTCTCCTACCAGCACGAGTATGAAATTCCGGGCTATTCTCACCCATCGGGGATTGCGCTTTCGCGTGATAAAGTCCCCACAGTCATGGCAGCCATCAAAGAAAATCTCGATTACATTAAGACGGTTATTCGCGAGGCGTATGAAGCAGCTTAGGCCCTTCGGAGTTATTATCATCTCGGAATTCGCGGTTATTTCGCCCAACGCTTCTTGTACGCAACTTGAAAAGGGGGTGTATTTGAGTTCGAATTGTAGAATGACGCGGAGGAAATTTCTGAAAGCTGCTTCTGCCGGGGCTGCGCTCTCGCCGCTGGGAGCAGGAATCACCATGGCCGCACCAAAACACAAAACGAGCGACATCCGAGTGAAAGACGTTCGGGTTAGTTACGAGGACTTTCCCTATCGCACTCCCTATGAATTCGGCGGCCGCAGCGTTGACAAGGTGACGCTTCTGGATGTCCACTGCACGGTGGAGACCGTCGCTGGCCGCGTGGCCCACGGATTCGGCTCCATGACCATGGGCAATGAATGGGCGTTTCCGTCGAAAACGCTCTCCTATGACACCACTCTCAATGCCATGAAACGCCTGGCCGAGCACATCTCAAAAATCACTGCGGATTACAACAAGCCCGGCCATCCTATCGACATCAACTTTGCGCTGGAGCCGGAATACCTGCGGGCGGCGGCTGAAGTAACGAGGGAAATGCATCTCGATCAGCCGATCCCCAAGCTTTGCACGCTGGTCACTGCAAGTCCCTTCGATGCCGCAATTCACGATGCGTTTGGAAAGGTGCACGGCCTCAACTGCTATCAGACTTACGGCCCGGACTTTATGAGCCACGACCTTGCCCACTACTTGGCGCCGGAATTCAAAGGCGAATATCCCAGCCAATATCTGCTGCAAG
>JAJXZM010000263.1 GCA_021780055.1 Acidobacteriota bacterium | reverse complement strand
CGCTGGCTGCCGATCTGTACGATGCGGTTGTTCTTTTGTGCCGCTTCGATGATCTCAAATCCCTCTTCCACTTTGTGCGTCATCGGCTTTTCGCAATAAACATCCTTCCCTGCGTTGCAAGCGTCCACGATGATCTTTGCATGCCAGTGATCGGGAACGGCGACCACGACAGCGTCGATGTCCTTGTTGGCCAGCAGGTCCTGATAGCGGCGCGTGGCCGGCACCGTCTTGCCTGTCGCGCCGCTGATGATTTCGTTGGCGAGCGTGTGCCGGCCGTCGTAGAGGTCGCAGGCTGCCACACACTCAACACCCGGGAGACCGATCGAAGTGTCGAGCACACCGGAGCCTTCCATCCCGATACCAATCATGCCGAAGCGGACGGGGCCACCGGAGGGCGGCGGCGTTGCCGCGGCTTCTTCGGAGTCCAGCAAAAAAGGCGGCACCGCCAGCGCGATGCTCGCACCGGCCGAGGAACGCATGAATTCGCGGCGTGAAAAACCATGTTTTGCCATGATGAAATGGTCCTCCTCGTTTCAGGTTTGGAAAACAGGCGGCTTCCGCGGCCCTGAACGGATGGCGTTCTGGAAGTGCAAGGCTTTCCTCCCGCAGCACGCCCTATGCCTTTCGCTGGTCGAGGAACAAGCCTTCGTTCAGAGCGGCACCCCGCCCGGCCCACGATTATAATCCGTTTTCTTTCCAGCGGAGATGATGAAGCGGTCCGGCCCGCCTGCGCTGTCATTGGCACCGTGAGTCAAGCAGACCGAGGGGAGCCCGCAATGCAGCAAGGTCTGAGAGATGATGGTGTGGAATTACCAGACGCCCGCTAATGCTTGCCGGGAAGCTTTGGTTTGCTGGCCTGTTCTTTCTGCTTCACCAGTCTGATGGCCATGCTGCGGATCACTTCGGCAACGTTCTTGTTGCGCGTAAGTTCTTTCAGGTCGCGGTCGTTCATGCGGTGGATCTGCGGAAGTCCCGTGTCAATGGGTGTCCGGGGATTATTGATCAGATTGCGCGCCACCGAGTAGCTGCGGATGAATTTGCGGTTCATGGCCACCAGGCGAAGAACTTCTTCCGACACGTTCTTCATGGTTGCAATGTTTTCCACTTCCTGGTCGCTGAGCTTGGGCGACTGGAGAACGGCGCGGGCCACGATCTTGTTCGCGTCGCGTATCAGGATGGTCCTTTCTTCCTGGCTGCCCATCAGGGCCGCGTTGATCTTTTCCGCCACGGTCATGGCGTTGATTTTTTGCACCACCGTCTCGCGCGCGGCAGGTTCCCCTGTGCCCCCTTCTTCCTCCACAGCTTCGGACGCGGCGAATTTCCGCGCATCGCTTTGAATCAGATTCCGCAGCGGTCCCGGCACCGCCGGATTGCCGGACACGGATTCCGTCAGCTCCGGCCGCAAGGGGAGCAGGCATCGAACAGCAAATTCCAGCACTGCGGGTGGAGTCTGCGGGTTCGTGAAGACCCGACTCAGGTCCGCGGTATCCCAGTTTTTAAGGGTTTCAAATGCCCTGCCGCGTGTGGACTCATCGGCGTCGCAGCAGAGGGTCACCAGGATTTCAATTTTTTCTTCCAGCGAGACCGGCAGGTCGCCGTCCGCTGCTTTCCGGCGGATGAGAGAAGGGGCTTTGCCCGCGCGCAGGATTTCCACAAGATCGCTGGAAATGACAGTGGCCTCATTCGGGATTCGGTTTCTGCAGACTATTCCAAGTCAGGTGGACCTGTTTTACTTCGCCCTCGCGTCCCAGTGTCTTCATGGTCTGGCCGTTTAATGTGAGGGTCACGCCCTGAGCGTTTCCGGTGAGAACGTCAAAATTGGCGTCCGCCTCAAAAGTTTTCACCACGTTGGGTGCCATCACGCCCTGCATCACTGACTTGCCGTCTGCGTCAATTGCCACCCAGGAGCGCTCCGTGGTCGCAATTTGCAGGACCAGTTTACCGTTGGTGTCCGCAACGGGCGGCAGCTTAGGGGCGGCTGGCGGTGTGGTTGAAGTTGCGGCCAGCACTCCTCCGGGCGGTACGGTTTTTGCCTGTTGGACGCCACTGCCGGCGGGCCTTGCCTGGGAAGATGCAGAAGCCGCTGGTGCTGCCTGTGGCCGGCCGGCCTGCGAATTTGTCGCGGGCAGGGCATTTTCCGACAGGGAAGGGACTTCCACTGTCCGGTGTGTGTAGTGCCACAGGCTGATCCCGATGGCCAGCAGGCCAATAGCGATCAGCACGGCCCACAGCGTGCGGCGGGGACGCCGATCCTGGTAGGAATGAGTTTTTGGGGGTGAAAAGTGGCTGAGATCAACTTCGGGCCTGGCTTTTGCGGCAAGCTGATATTCTTCCAGAATCGGGTCTTCGTCAAGCCCCAGGTAGCGCGCATAGGCCCGCACAAAGCCGCGGTTGAAAATGCCCCCCGGCAGGCTGGAAAAGTCTTCATTTTCAATGGAACTGAGGAAACGGACGCTGATCTTGGTGGCCGCAGAGATTTCCTCCAGCGTTATCCCCCGCATCTCCCGTTCGCGCCGAAGGTTCTCGCCAAATGATCCCATTAATGCAGTCTTTCCAGTCGCTCTCCCGCACTGGTTTCTTCTCATCATATTTCTGTGCCACGGGCAGTGTCAATTATTTGCCCCTGTCAGGCAGGAGCTTCTGCCGCAGCTTACGCATTGCGCGTTTAAGGATTATTTACCCGTTTTGGGCGCTCGCATTCATGCGGCATGGCGTTCCTCCACATCAGGCTGCCCGGCGGGCCGCGGGGCCGAAATCCCTCCAACACGATTGCAGCAGGCTCCGGCAACACGCCTCTACAATGTATTCATCGGAAGTTCGCATAAACAAATTGAAGAAACAGCCGAAAGAAATAAAGGCGACGCGTGGCCATCTTTTGCGTGCCTGGTAAGACTTTCGCTGGGGCCGGGTTAAGGGCAGGTCGATGACCGATGAAACTCAAAGAATTCGCGAGCTCGAGCAGCAGATTAAGCGGCTCTCACTTTTTCACGAAGTCGGCAAGGCCGTCGCCTCTACCCTCGACTTGCGGAAGGTCCTGGAAACTATCATGGCGAAGATCAACGTTTTTCTTCGCCCCGATGCCTGGTCACTGCTGATGCTGGACGAAAAGTCCAACGAGCTTTATTACGAAATGGCCGCGGGCGCTGGAAATGCCAGCCTGAAAGACGCTCGGGTCAAGCTGGGAGAGGGTATTGTCGGCTGGGTTGCCGAGCACGGCGAGCCCGTTCTGATTGAAGACGTCAGCAAAGAACCGCGCTTCAGCCTGGAGAATGAGGAGTGGCATGCCGGCGCGCGCTCCATCGCGTGTGTTCCAGTCAAAGGGCGGGCGCGCGTTCTGGGCGCCATCGAGCTGGTGAATACATCAAAGACCCGGCACTTCCACGAGGACGATATCCCGATCCTGGTTAACCTGGCGGACTATGCCGCTATCGCGCTGGAGAACGCGCGCTACGTTCAGCGCATCCACGAGCTGACCATCACCGACGACTGCACGGCGCTTTATAACGCCCGGCACCTCAACTTCGTTTTGGACTCGGAGATTTACCGTTCCATCCGCTACGGGTACGAGTTCTCGGTGATTTTCATTGACCTGGATCGTTTCAAGCAGGTGAATGATACTCACGGCCACCTGGCCGGCTCTAAACTGCTCTGGCACGTTGGCACTCTTATTAAGGGCCACCTGCGCCTGATTGATTATGCCTTCCGCTACGGTGGCGATGAATTCGTTGTCCTTCTGCCGCAGACCTCCAAGCGCAACGCCCTGAGCGTCGTCCGCCGCCTTCGCGAGCTGCTCAACTCCAAGGTGTTTCTCGACGAAGAGGGTTTGAACGTGAAAGTCACCGCCAGCTTTGGTGTGGCTGGGTTCCCGGCGGACGCCCACACCCGTAAAGACCTTCTCCACCTGGCTGATGAGGCCATGTACCTGGTGAAAAACACCACCCGCGACAACATCGCCCTGGTTGGCGAAGGCGTCATGAACTAGCGCTAGACGTTCTCTTCCGAAACGCTTTTGCACGCCTGTGACACGGCCCTTATCCGCACCTTGCAGACGCCGCCTGCCTCGCCCCGCTGAACGCCAAAGCCTGTGGATAGTAGCGTTTCTCCTGCAAACAGCATCTAAACTCATGAAACCCATAGTTCATGTACGGGATAATTAATAAAATCACTCATAGAAAGAGGCAGATCATATGAAGATTTCACGTAAGGATTTTATTGCCGTTGGACTGGGCGGTGTTGTTGCGGCGCTCAGCACAAAAGCCGATGCTCAGCTCGTCGAAAAGCCGCAGGACTGGGCGTCTGCGGACCTTCACAAAATCATGCAACGCTCCGCCCGGTACCGGCAGGTTTATGACATTATCCAGATCGGCGATGGCGTGTTCTTGAATAACATTAAGAACTCTCTGAATGGTTTTCAGTTCAGTTTTGGGGCCCGGCCGTCGGATATCAACATTGTTGCGGCGCTGCACGGTCCGGCGAACCTGCTGAACTTTGAGGATGCCATGTGGAAGAAGTACCGCCTGGGCGAGTTCATCAAGCTGAAAGACCCCAAAACGGGCGAGTTTGCTGTGCGCAATCTTTATTATCCCAGCACCGCCGACAAGTCCGACCGCAATCCGGAAAGCGAAAAGTCCATTTACCAGGACAAAAGCATCCAGGGGCTGGCGGCCCGCGGCGTGAGCTTCTTGTGCTGCCATACGGCCACCGAGGAACAATCCCGCAAATTGATCGCGCGATTCGGGCTGAAAGAAAAGCCCGAAACCATCGTGAAGGACCTTCTGGCCCACCGCAT
>JAJXZM010000013.1 GCA_021780055.1 Acidobacteriota bacterium | reverse complement strand
TTGGACATCGAGCGCAGCCAGCGTTTGGCGGAGGCTTCGCGGGCGCAAGTTTTTAGCGATGTGGGCTCGGCTTATGCGTTTGTAAATAGCGATCTGGCGCTTTTGCAGCCCTACAAGGAGAAATATCTCCAGCAAGCTGGACAGGTTCGAGATACGGTCAGGCTCTCCTACGAGCACGGCGCGGCATCTCTGCTTGATTTCCTCCAAGCTGAAAGTGAATACCGCAATATCCGGCTGAGCTATTTGAATTTGATCGGATCGTATTTGACGGCTGCGGCTCAACTGAACTGGGCCGTCGGACGGGAAGTGATCCCATGAAACTCAAAGTAAGCCACATCATGATGGCGCTGGTCCTCCTGACCGCGGGCCTCGGGACGGGCTGCAATCGAAGCAACCCAAACCAGCCTTCGGCCGAAGAGCGGACCCCCGCGAAAGGCGGGGCTCAGTCCGTTTCTTACTTGGCGCCGGGCGCCGAAGGCATCGCGACGGCTACGGTCAGGCCCGAGCCCATAGCGTCCTATCTCGACCTGCCGGCCCAGATCAAAGCGGACCCAACGCGCGTGGTTCACGTTTTCGTCCCCGCTGGAGGACGGATCACAGAGATGAAAGTCAGTCCCGGGGAACGTGTTGTCAGAGGCCAGACACTCGCAATTCTCGATAGCGGCGATCTCGCGCGAGTTGTCGCCGATTACCACAAGGCACTCATTGACAACCAAGTGAAACAGGAGGCGCTCGCCCGCGCCAAGTTCCTCTTCGCTCACAGCGCCATTGCACGTAAGGATTTGCAGGAGGCGCAAGGCGATGCCCAAATGGCCCAAGCTGAAGTGCAAGCGGCCCGCGCCGAAGTACAGGCAATGGGCGTCAACCCGGACGACGCGGAAAGCCAGTTGCGCGTCGTGGCGCCGCGCCCCGGCGTGATTCTGGATACAGGCGCAGCGCAAGGGGAGTTTTCGAATGGTCTGTCCGCCCCGCAGCCGCTCTGCACCATCGCCGACCTCTCGACGGTGTGGGCGGTGGGCGACCTGGTAGAAAGAGACCTGTCTTTTGTCAAGGTGGGCAATCAGGCCGATCTGACCTTGGTCGCCTACCCCGAGAAGGCGTGGCGGGGGCGGATCAGCTTGGTCTCAAGCGCGGTTGATCCAACGACTCGAACCCTGCGCGTGCGCGTGGTCCTGGGCAATGTGGACGCCATGCTGCGGCCGGACATGTACGGCACGCTGAAAGTGTTGCGCTCAACCCACATGGGGTTTGCAGTTCCTGCGACGGCGGTCATTCGTGAGGGGAATTCTGATTACATCTACGTGAAACGGAACTCCGGCCATTTTTCGCCTCAAGCTGTGACTTTGGGAGGCCCGGTCGGGGCGAACGAAGTCGAAGTTCTCTCGGGACTCAAAACTTCTGAAACTATCGTCACGGAAGGAGCGGTCTTGCTGCGGCCGGCGACCCAATAGATGCGCACAATAGTTCACACACTCCTTCGCTACCGGGCCATCGTGCTCGTTCTGCTCGTGGCATGGATTGCCGCCGGCATCTACGCGTTCACGCGTCTTGACATTGAGGCTTATCCCGATCCCACAGCGCCCATGGTGGAGTTCATTACGCAGAATCCTTCCTGGTCGGCCGAGGAAATCGAGCGCCAGATTACGATCCCCGTCGAGACGGCTCTGTTTGGCATGCCCGGCCTTCAATACACGCGCTCAGCCAGCCTATTTGGCCTGAGCGATGTGAAGCTGTATTTCGCTTACGAAACTGATTACTTTCGCGACCGGCAGGAGGCGTTCGACCGCCTTCAGGGGCTGACGCTGCCAAATAACCTCACGCCGCAGTGGTCGCCAGAGTCGGCCATTGGTGAAATCTACCGCTTCCGCCTCGAAGGGCGGGGGTACTCGCTAAGCCAGTTGAAAGCGGAAGCGGACTGGTACGTTCGCCGCCAGTTAAAGCAAGTGCCGGGCATCATCGACGTGGTCGTCTTCGGCGGCACAACGCGCCAGTATCAAGCCCTGGTTGATCCGCAAAGACTTCTCGAATACAACGTTACGCTACCCCAGGTCCTCAGCGCCGTGAGCGCAAGCAACGCCAACGTGGGCGGAAATTACCTGACGCTAGGCAGCCAAAGCGTCAATGTTCGCGGCATAGGCCTGCTCCAGACGATTCCAGAAATGCAGAACGTCATTATCGGCGAGCACAACGGCGTGCCAATTTATTTGAAGGACGTTGGGACGGTACGGGAGGGTTATCAACCGCGGCTTGGCCAAGTCGGAATGGACAGCAGCAATGACGTTGTGGAAGGCATCGTGCTCCTTCAAAGAGGCCAGGAATCTTTGCCAGCGTTGCGGCTCGTCCGCCAAAAGATTAAGCAATTGAATGATTCCTTGCTGCCGCCGGGAATGCATCTGCAAACGATTTACGACCGAACGAATCTCATCAACGTCACGACGCGCACCGTCCGGGACATCGTCGAGGTCGGGTTGGTGCTGGTCACGGTCGTGCTCCTGGTCATGCTGGGAGATGTCCGGATATCCCTGATTGCCGCCCTCTCCATCCCTGTGGCTCTCTTGTTTGCGGCGATGCTGATAGTGCTGACGCATCAATCCGCCAATCTGATTTCGGTAGGGGCGATTGATTTCGGAATTCTCGTGGATGCCACGGTGATCAATCTCGAACATATTCACCGAAGGCTGCGTTCGCGCCGCGATGATGAGAGCGTGGAAAGTGTCATCGCAGAGGCCATGATTGAGGCCTCACGCCCCGTTTTGTTTTCCGTGGCCATTATCCTGGTAGCGTTTATCCCTCTGTTCACGATGCAAGGTGTGCCGGGAAGAATTTTTTCGCCGATGTCGGTCACTTACGGCTACGCTTTAGTCGGGGCGTGCCTGTTCACTTTGGTCTTTGCCCCGGTCCTGGCCTCATTCGGCGGGAGTTCGGCCCGCGAGCGCGGCATTGGTGACACGCTGGTTGTGCGCTGGGCGCGGCGCCTCTATGCGCGCGTGTTGCCACGGGTACTTCAGTGGCGCTGGATCGTGCTGGTTGCTGCCTGTGGTGCTCTGGCAATTGTGATTGTGCTCATGCCGTTGCTGGGCGGCGAGTTTATGCCCAAACTTGAAGAGGGCAACCTCTGGATTCGCGCCACCCTCCCGGTGGACATATCCTTCCAAGCTTCGTCCAAGCTGGCGGACGAAATGCGCCAAATCATCAGCAGCTTTCCGGAGGTGACGGATGTGGTCTCCCAGATGGGACGCCCGGACGATGGGACAGACGTTACGACCTTCAATAACATCGAATTTTTCGCTCCGCTCAAACCGGAGAGCCAGTGGCCGCGCGGCCTGACCAAACCAAGGCTCCTCCAAGAGATCAACGCGAAGCTTAGCAAGTTCCCAGGCGTAGATCTCAATTTTTCCCAAAACATCGAAGACAACGTTGAAGAAGCGATGTCCGGGGTCAAGGGAGAGAATTCTCTGAAGCTGTTCGGCCCGGACCTTGATGTGCTCACGGAGAAGGCGAAAGAGATTCGTAACGTTATGGCCCAGGTCCGCGGGATCAAGGACCTGGGCATTTTTCAGGAAACCGGACAGCCAGAGTTGAACGTCACAATTGACCGTCAAGCCTGCGCACGCTACGGACTCGCTGCCGCGGATGTGAACTCGGCTGTCCAAGCGGCTGTAGGCGGCCAGGCCGCAACTGAAATTCTGCAAGGCGATAGGGTCTTCGATTTCGTCGTCCGCTATGCCCGCCAGTACCGGGACACCCCGGAGGCGATTCGCAACATTTTGCTGGCAACACCCGATGGCGGGCGCGTCCCTCTGGGCCAAGTCGCCCATGTAGAACTGAAGCAAGGTGCCTTCATGATTTACCGGGAGAATGGCGAGCGGTACATTCCGATCAAGTTCAGCGTGCGGGGGCGAGACTTGGCTTCCACGGTCGAGGAAGCGCAGAGGCGAATCAAGGCCGAGGTTCATTTACCGGCCGGCTATCACTACGAGTGGGCCGGCGAATACCAGAGCCTGCAAGAGGAAATGAGGCGGTTGGAGATTATTATCCCCGTTACGCTCCTGATGATCCTCGCCCTGCTGTACGTGCTTTTCGATGCGTGGCGCGAGGCCTTGATCGTGATGGCCATCCTGCCTTTCGGCGCGAGCGGCGGCGTGCTCTCGCTGCTGTTGACCCACACGCCTTTCAGCATTTCTGCTGCCGTGGGATTTGCCTCGGCGCTCGGAGTAGGGACGCTCGGCGCAAGCGTCTTTGTTTCAGGCATACGAAGAGAAAAATCGAGTCTCGGACAAAATGCATCGGCCAAGGAAGGCGGAGGGAGCGCGCTCAGGAAATCCATCCAGCAAGGCGCGCTCCTCGAAATGCGCCCCATCATGCTCGCATGTTTCGCGGCGGCGCTGGGGTTGCTGCCCGCGGCCGTTTCGCACGGCATCGGGTCACAGGCGCAGCGACCACTGGCGCGCGTGGTGGTGGGAGCAATGGTCACCACCACACTTGCCATCCTATTCCTAATTCCAGTGCTCGAAAGGCTAGTGGGAACTTCAAGTACTGCGGAAACCGTAAACGACGATTGATTCATTTGACCTTCTGGCCTGAGACGAAGACATGTAGTCAGGAGATTGCGATGCGAAAATGGGAATTCCACGCGGCCAGACTCGAAAAGGCCACTGCTGAACGTAAGGCGTTTCGGGTAACCCTGCTGGCGGTAGCTATGCTGCTCGGGTGTTGGGGACAGCACACCAACGAATTGATAGCTGCTGCTGCGTCCGGCCAGGAGTATGCGGGCCAAGCCCGCAATCCTGCCGACATGGGATCTCCCTACGTGCCGC
>JAJXZM010000505.1 GCA_021780055.1 Acidobacteriota bacterium | reverse complement strand
ATGCTCGGTTTCCGGTGTCTGCGTAGTCCCGAAGGGACTGGTTTTGATGGGTCTCAAGGTATATAGTACGGAGTTAATTTTCATCGCGGTTCCCACGTTCAAATTCGGGCCCGTTCATCCGACGGCAGCAGGACGCGGTCAATGGGAAGGTGGGGATGGCGGGTGGTTTTGTCCTGAAGTGACCCTGAACATTCCCGCACGCTCGACCAAGGCCATTCCTCCGGCCGCCGGACCGGCCCTGCCTTCACCGGCTTCAAGTGGATGTATTCGACTTTGTCGTTGTATTCCTTCACGGTGCGCAGGGCGCGGTCGAAAAACCGCGCCTGCCAGAGTTCACTCCGCTCGGCACGGCGGCGATTGATGAGGATGGTCGAGAAGAACCGCGGACCTCAACCCCGGAGGTCCTCGCTACTCGCTGGGCGCGGGTGGCGGGGCAGAGGCTGAACATGGGCGGCGGCCGCGCCTTCATCGACCACGCGGACGCGATCGGTTCCACCACCATGGAAACGGACCCCAGCGGCGCCGTGCTCTGGGACGTGGTTAATGGTCCGTGGGGGCAGGTGTGGCAGCAGACGGGCACGCGCCAGTCGCAGGTATTCGCGGGGATGGATTGGCAGGTCAACGACCCCTTGATTCCTTCGGCCACCCGCGAATACAGCGACGGCCTCGGCCGCTGGATGACCCCGACCCCGGCGGCGCGAGCTACTATTACAACGCCGACGGCCTCGGCTCCATCACTTCGCTGACGGATGCTTCCGGCCAGATCGCCGCAAGCTACACTTACGATGCCTTCGGCAAGCTGACCGCTTCAACGGGCACTGTCGCCAATCCCTTCCGCTACACTGGGCGCGAGTATGGCACAAACACGGGGCTGTACTATTACAGGGCGCGGTACTACGACTCAACTGTGGGCAGGTTCATCAGCGAGGACCCGCTCGGTTTCGGAGGCGGCGGTTCGAACTTCTTTACATACGTGGTCAATGATCCTACGGGGTTAGTTGATCCCACGGGCGAGGAACCTTGCCTCAACATCGACAACTTCTTGAAATCGATGAATGATTATGCGCGTGGGAAAACAAAATCGGGAGGCGGCTGCGCCCATAGATTGCAGACTGGACTCCATGAAGGCGGCCTCGATGTGACCGGACATCCGCTTTACGCAAAAGATTATGGCCCTTTTCTAAGAAAGTTGGGATTTTCCCAGGTTTCAGATGCCAACTCTTCTCCTCAGAGAGGGGACATTATGGTTTTCCAGCCGGGGCCGTCTTATGCAGGCCATGTCCAAGCGTGGAACGGTCATCAATGGGTCTCCGATTACATGCAACCAACAAATACTGGTGTTTATCCTGGCGCACGCTATCGGGATACCAAGGCACCACATGCGCATTACAGATATCCCAACCCTTGTCTATGAACACCCAGCTAGCAAGAAGTCGCCCGGAAAAGAGGTGCATATGACCCTTCTCAATGTGACCATTCGTACCCTTATCATTTGGCCGGTTTTCTCTGTATTGCTACTCGGGCAGACGGTTCCTCGGCAAAACCCTGATCATTCCTGCAAGGAGTTTGTCCAGGAATTCTACAACTGGTATGCGGCAATCAATTTGCGGAATACTCGGGGGCGCACTTGGGAAATTGCCTTGAAGCGAAAGCCTCAAGTATTCAGTCACAAACTCTTTGAGCAGATTACCGAAGATTCCAAAGCACAAGAGAAGGCGGACGGGGATATCGTGGGATTAGATTTCGATCCGTTCCTGGCTTGCCAGGATTGCAGGGAGCGGTACACTGTAGACAAAGTTACAAGCAAAGACGCAAAATGCCGGGCCGAAGTATACGGAGTGTCGTCCGGCAAGAAGAGCAAAGACCCTGACGTTATGCCTGAACTGAGGATGGAAAACGGACACTGGGTGTTCGTCGATTTTCTTTATCCGAATCCCTCCCGCCCCGAGTTTAGGAGTTTGTCGAGCCAACTGGAGTATCTTCGGAAATTTGGGGAGAAACCTGCTAAGTAACGGGTGGACGCGTTTCTGCGCGTGATTCCGCCCGTCGAATATCACAACTCGAATGAGCTGAATTCCCAGCCCGGAGTCACCTACAGCTACGACGCCAACGGCAACCTCATTAGCAAGACGGATTCGAACGGGACAACGAGCTATGCCTGGGACGTTGAGAACCGACTCACCAGCGTGACGCTGCCGGGCGGCGGCACGGTGAGTTACCAGTACGACCCATTTGGCCGCAGAATCGAGAAAATTTCGCCAACCGGGGCGACGATTTACGTTTATGATGGGGACAACGTGGTTGAGGAACTCGACGGCAGCGGAACGGCGGTGGCGCGGTACACGCAAGGGCTCGGGATCGACGAGCCGCTGGCCGTGTATCGCGGGGGCGCGAGCTACTATTACAACGCCGACGGCCTCGGCTCCATTACTTCGCTGGCGGATGCTTCCGGCCAGATCGCCGCCAGCTACACTTACGATTCCTCCGGCAAGCTGACCGCCTCCACCCTAGAGGATTCCCGATTGCGCAACGGAGAAGCTGTACGCGACACCGATGTCGTTTTGATGAGAGATCCGATGCAAGCCGACCGCCCGTCGCGTTAGTGTGCGGGCATGCCGCGGCGGCTCTTAGGTTTGCGCATCAGGAACAGCGCAGGCATAACGATGATGAACATCATGGCCAGGAACAGGTAGGTGTGGTTAAACGACAGCATAGCTGCCTGGCGCTGCACCATGCCGAACAACGCCGCATAAGCGCGCTGGGATGCCGTGGCCGCATCCGCTCCGGAGCTCATAAAGAAGCCGCGAAGGCCCTCGAACATGGCCTGCGTTTGCGGGCTGTAGGGAGTGACGTTTCGGCCCAGAAAATTGATGTAGTGCTGCGAGCTCCGCGCGACCATCGTGGTGGTGAGGGCGATGCCCATGCTGCCGCCGATGTTCCGCATCAGGTTAAAGATGCTGGTGGCATTGCCCATTCTTTCATTGGGGATGGGATCCATGGTGACCGTGGTGAGCGGCACAAACAGGAACCCCAGAGACAATCCCTGGAGGAACTGCGCCCAGAAGATTTGCCAGTAGCCGACGTTCAGGTTCAGGGTGCCCAGCAACACCAGCGAAGCGGCACAACCTGCGATGCCAATCACCAGAAGCTTGCGCGCATCAAAGCGGGACAGGATGATGCCCACAAAGGGCATAGCAATAAAAGATCCCAATCCTCTTGGAAACATGGCAATGCCGGCCTGGAGCGCCGGGTAGCCCAGAACGGTTTGGAGAAAGATGGGCAGGATCACCAGGCTTCCATAGAGGACGAAACCGACGACCGTCATCAGGAAAACACCGGCGCTGTAGGTGCGTTCGTTGAAGGCCCGCAGATCAACCACCGGGTGGGCCACTACCAGTTCATAAATCACGAAAGCAATCAGCGCAACGGCGCAGATGATGGCCAGCCGTGTGATAAGCTCTGACGAGAACCAGTCCTTTTCCTGCCCCTTGTCCAGAACGATTTGCAATGCGCCAATCCCGACCGCCAGCATTCCCATGCCCCAATAGTCAATGCTGCCCTTGCCCCTCTTGATGTAGTGCGGATCGAATACAAAAAGCTGGGTCATGACGAGCGCCAGCACGCCCACCGGAATGTTGATGTAAAACACCCATCGCCAACTGTAGCTGTCAGTCAGCCAGCCGCCCAGCACGGGACCCAGCATGGGTGCCACCACAATGCCCAGTCCCCAAAAGCCCATGGCCTTGCCGCGGTCTTCAGGCGGGAAGGATTCCAGCAGGACGGCCTGCGAAATCGGTTGGAGTCCGCCACCGCAGGCTCCCTGAATGACTCTGAAGAGAACCAGCAGGGGCAGATTGGGCGCCAGGCCGCACAGGAACGAAGCTATTGTGAACCCTGTGACGGACGTCATCAGCATGCGCTTGCGCCCAAAGTGATTGGAAAGCCAGCCGGTCATGGGCAGGATGATGGCGTTGGCCACCAGGTAGGAAGTCAGCGTCCAGGTGGCTTCATCCACCGACGCCGACATGCTTCCGGCAATGTGCGGCAGGGAGACGTTCACCACGGTGGTGTCGAGCACTTCCATAAAAGTGCTCAGCATCACCGCGGTGGCGATGATCCAGGGATTGATCTTCGGTGTCTCGAATTCTTGTGCCATTATCAGGATGTCTTCGGAGTGAGCCCCGCTGCGCAAATGATGGTGTCGGTTACGATTTCAAGACCCAGGCCGGAAGAAATCAGCAGATGATAGAGCCGGCGGTCCTTCCAGTCCTCGTCGAAAAAGCTGCGAATATATGCAGCCCGCCGCCGGTCCGCTTCATCCATGGCGCGGGCGGCGTCCGCACCAGGACCCAGCCGTGCCTGAAGCCGCTGCAGTTTTTCATGTTCCGGCCCGAAGACTGATACGTGAAAAGCCTTTTCATGGCGGCGCAGGATGCACTGGCTGCCGCGGCCCACAATCACGCACTGCCCCAGCGATGCGGCCTCACGAATGATCTCTTTGCCAATTTCCATCATGCCTTCTGAATCAACGGTGGCCGTGTCAACTGTAGTGGCGAGCCCTTCGTAGCCGCCCTGCCACAGGCCCTTGACCAGCTTGTGAAACCAGGGATCGACGGACTCGAGGAATCGCTCCGCTGTTTCAGGATTCACCTGAGCGCGCCGGGCGACTTCTGCAACCAGAGACTTGTCGACCAGCTTCCAGTCCAGTCGCCGGGCCAGCATTTCTGCAATGGTTCCACCGCCGCTGCCGTATTCGCGGCTGATGGTGATGACGTTAAACATTAATCTCTCTCTACTTTTTTGTGCTCACGGTGGGTTCCACG
>JAJXZM010000105.1 GCA_021780055.1 Acidobacteriota bacterium | reverse complement strand
CGGCCTTGCTCAAAACTCCAGCCTTTCTTTTATCCTTCAGCCGATAGCTTTCGCCCTTGATGTTGATCGTCGTCGAGTGGTGCAGCAGCCGGTCCAGAATAGCACTGGCGATCACATTGTCCTGGAAGATGCTTCCCCAGTCGCCGTAACTTTTATTGCTGGTCAGGATCATCGACCCGTGCTCGTAGCGGTTGCTGACCAGTTGAAACAGGCAGGTGGCCCCGAACTGGTCTAAGGCCAGATAGCCAATTTCATCCAGGATCAAGAGCTTCGGCTTGGCCAAAAGCGCCATCTTCTCTTTCAACTTGTTCTCCTCCCGGGATCGCACGAGTTGCCCCACCAGGTCCTGCATGGTGATAAAGTACACGCTGAAGCCATGCAGAATGGCTTCCACCCCCAGGGCAATCGCCAAGTGCGTCTTGCCCACCCCGGGCGGACCCAGCAGGATCACGTTCTCCTGGTGTTCGAGAAAGCGCAGGCTGGCCAGCTCCCGAATCTTTTTCTCATCGATCGAAGGTTGGAAGCCGAAGTCAAATTGCTCGAGCCGCTTGCTGTAAGGGAAGTGAGCCCATTGGGTCTTCAGCTTCACATTGCGCTCATACTTGGCCTGGCTCTCCGCCTCCAGCAGTTTTTCCAGAAAGTCCAGATAGGGCAGGTTCTTCTGGGCCGCTTCTTCGGCCAGCGATTCGTAACACTGTCCCACATAGGTGAGCCGCAGCCTTTGGAGGTGGGCCTGGATCCGTTCAGATTGCAGCGACATGATTCACCTCCTCGTAGACCGCCAGCGGCCGGACTTCCACTTCCGGAACTGCATAGTGCCGTCCCACGCCGGGACCCGCAGTGAGTTCTCGACGGGCTGGCTCGGACACCGGCCGCCCTCGCGGGCGCCGCACCAGGCCGCGATAGTGCTCTTTTTGAATCACCATCGTTCCTTTGCCCGAGGCCAGCTGGTGTTCGGCGATCATCTCCTGCTGGTCATAAAGGCGGATCCATCCTCCGCCCACCGGTTCCTTGACCACCACGCCCTTGCCCACGTAGCGGTGCGGCACCGAGTAGCGGTTGCCACGGTAGCTGACCAGGCAGTCTTTCCCCACCTGCCGATAGGCAACGTAACTGGTGTCATAATCAGGCTGGCCGGCCAGCGGATGCAGGTTTTCTCTGGTCAGCCGCTTATAAGGAATTTCCCGTGTCGTGCTGTGCGGGCGGTGATTGACTTCCTCCATCCAGCTCCAAGCCTGACGGTTCAGGTCTTCCAAAGACGTGAAGCTCAGTCCCGGCCAGAAGTTCCCCCGCACAAATTCAATCGTGCGTTCGATCTTTCCCTTCGTCTGGGGGCGGTAGGGATGGCAGACCCGAGGCAGAAAACCGTAGTAGCTGGCAAAGTCGAGAAAGCGGGGATTCCATCGCACCTGATCGCCCGGCCGGTCGAGCACCACGCTCTTCATGTTATCGGTCAGGATCATTTCGGTGACCCCACCCACATAGTGGAAGGCATGCACCAGGCAGCTGAGGAGAGTCTCAAGATCTTGCTGCTGGGTGAACTCCACGTAGCGCATCCGCGAGTAACCCAGGGTCAGGGCAAAACCATAGAGCCGATGCCCCTGCCAGTTTCCGAAGTGAGCCCAGTCGAACTGGCTCTGCTCGCCCGGTGAGGTTTCAAACCGCACAAAGGCCCTTTCTCTTTCTTCCTCCCGCCAGCCCGACACCAGCCGGCGAACCTGGGTGTAGCCGCCGGCATAGCCCCGTTTCTGGATCTCCCAGAAGAGCTTATGGGCGTTGTGAACCCCCTGCTCCCAGCGTTCCCGCAGATAGCTCCGGTAAGGGTCCAGCTTCCAGGGCCGTGGCACCCGGGGTCCGTATGCCTGCGGCGGCTCGTGCAAATACTTCCGGACCGTCTTGCGATCCAGCCCCAGCTGACGGGCAATCTCGCTCTGGCTCATTCCCCGTTGATACATCGCTTGTAGTTCCATCCATTCCTCCAGGTTGACCATCGGCCCCTCCTGGGACCATGGTAATTACCCCCACCTGGGGAATTTTCAAGCGCTACTTTTGAGGAATTTTAGATTGGCATTAACACCAACTGCTGCCACATCTGGTGGCCCACATGCACGGGGCCAGCTTCGCGCGCTTCTTCCACCGTTACGCGCTCGGGATCTACCACAATCGTCGCTCCGGTTCGGGCGCGAGTCGCCCCAGGCTCGGTGCGGGCCTTCGGCCCTCGACGTGTTCGTTCGGCCAGAGCCTCCAGCTGCGCGTCGGCAGGAGGAAGCGAAGCTTGCCCTTCCAGGCTGGCTTCGAGGCGATGGGCCAGGCTCAGCCACTCGTCGCGCGGCGCGGGAGCGAGCGAGCCGAGCGAGCAGATAATTCGCTGGCGGGGACCTTTGGGGGTGTGGACGGACTCGACGAGCAGATAGTTGGTGTAGCTTTTGCCCTTGTGGGTCTTGGTGGTCCTGCGGATATACATAGGACACTACATAAACAATAATACGCTATCATGTCAAGATAAATGTTAAATATATTCGTCACTATTGTGGCCTTTCGGAAAGCCGCCACTGAAAACAAACCGCTTGCTGGCTAAAAAAATCAAAATCTCGCTTCCGAGCGCGGAAGTCAGGCTAGCGAAAGATGAGTTCTTTCGCCGATTTGTTTAAGCGGCGGGGGATTTGAGGAGGTTATCAAACCAATAAGAGCAATTGGCTTTGGCGATCAGACCCTTGATGCTCTTCAGGTGAGAATGGCCGGCCTTGGCCAGAATTGAATCCCACGGGGTGCACGCTGAACGGTGTGCAAAATACAGCTCGACTGCCTTACTGCCTCACCTCTTGTAAGATAACGTTCTCGCGCAAATTGCCATTTCAGTATGTTCATGCCCACGTGCCTGCCCTAAAATGAGCACGGACACCTTGCAGGCTTTCAGGCAGACTGGCGTTGCAGGTAATTCCCAGGTATGTGGCAGCGCGGCTTATGCCAACGTAAAAATAACGGTCAAACAGGGGGCCAAGACACGCAGCAAGCTTGTCAACTCCAACGAAAAACACTGCTTCAAACTCTAGGCCTTTAATGTGCTGAATATCAAATACCCGTACTTCTTGCTCATCCCCGACTGCCCGCCCGTCGGGGTAGGCAAAAATTCGGATATTCTCCGCAGCCAGCAAAGGACCCGCAAGGCCGACTATCCTGGACATTTCGGCCTCGCCATCTACAAAGACGGCGATTGAAGGAAGACTTCCAAGCGCCCGTTCAATCTCGACTATACGGGCAGCAAGCCATTCTCCGAGCGACGGTCCAGTAAGGTTCTCCGCGAGAAGGGGCACCACACTTTCGTGCTCGATTTCTGAATTCGCAGTTGGAGCACCAGTCGGGTCGGCGCAGAGGGCAGTCGCCAACTCTCGCAACTTAGAGTTCTGACGATATCCTACTCTGAGGGTCCGAATTTCAACCCGTGATTCGCCCTGCTCCTTAAGGCGCTCGAAAAGCGATATGCGATCTATTCCGTGAGCGGTTATGCGCTGATTGAGATCTCCGCACGCAAACCACGAGCGAAGTCGAGGATGACTCAGTTCGAGTGTGCACGCTAGTTGGAGCACCGAAAAATCTGTAGCTTCGTCCACAAAGACCTGTAGACGATGCTCGGAAACGATCTTTTCCATCCAATCGTTCGGTGTACCGAATCTCCATCCATTTTCCCGTAGCATTTCTCTTGCGTTTCTCAGCATTGTTAGAATTAGGGCATCAACTTCGTTGCCGGTAATTTTGCGCTGTCTAACTGCCTCTTTCGCTTCCATCTTGAAAAACTGGCCTTCTCGCAACTTTTCACGCCGAAACCGCGAAAACTCCCGTCTGACACCTAGAACGTGCAGCCGGGGTGCACGGAGGATAGTCCGCAGGTCAGCGCGAGTTAAGATTCGTTTGCCGAGATGCAACAAACCATCGTCGGGGGGTACCCTTTTTCCCAGAAGGTTGATTATTTGCCGGGCGCGACCACCAGCAGGTCGGCCAGACGCCCTTTCGGCAGCTAGGCGACGTATAGCGTCAATGAGCAGTTGTGCTGCCAAATCTGGCCGGACCTGGGCCTCGCTGATTGTTGCCTCTTCCAAAGACGCACGATCTTCCGAGTCGTCGTCTTCGTCCTCATCGTCTAGATCTTCGTTTAATAGCTCCGTAATTCGGTCGGCGACCTCGGAAAGTAATGTGGGATAGTCATGCAGGAGGCGATTTCCGAAGCGCTGCGCTTGGGCGTCGATATCGGCGGTAAGCGTTCGGATTTCTTCTTGAATTTCCGGCGAGCCGTCGAGCAACCGAGCTGCATTCCCCAGAGAAAACGTGCCGCCCTGTAGGGGTCCTACAGCACTTTTGACCATCTGGATCAATTCTTTCGGAGCGTCATTTTCAGTTAAACGAACGTAAGTCTCTGTTAGTCGTTCGGATATTGTGCGTCGAAAGCTTTTGGAAAACGCTGCTTGAAACGCAAGCAGGCCATCGTTCGACTCGTCGATGAGTGTTTGGACGCCGTTGTCGAGCTGGAACCCTGGAGAGGTTCCAGAACGGAGAATGCCCAGTACTGTTCGGCCGATACGAGATCTTTCCTTGTCCCAAGTCCGGAGATTTTCCTGCCCTGCCGGAACATTCTCTTCATTGAAAGCATCTCGCAAATAAAGCTTCAGTAGTTCAGTCGGGGTGAACATCACCCAGCTTTGTGCGTTTGCAGCAAAATCATCCATCCCCGCTGCGGAAAGTACAGACCTTTCCTCTTCCGTCAGTGTTTCGGGTTTTCTCTTCTGGGCAAGCCGCCGAATGAGTGTAGTAGTTTTGCCGCTTCCAGGGGG
>JAJXZM010000091.1 GCA_021780055.1 Acidobacteriota bacterium | reverse complement strand
TGTGGGAGTGGATGTGAGAGGCGTCACGAAAGAAGCCGTGATCGAGCGGAACGAGATTGCTGAAACCCGCCAGCCCTTAAAGCGCGTCGGGGTGAGAATCGGCGCGCATACTCGGGACATCAGGCTCGCCACCAACCAGGTGACAGGATTTTCAGTGAACGTCCTGAACCTGCACAAAGCCAACGCAATAACGTAAGCAAGGGGACACAAGCCCCCTTTGTCCCTGCGAAGCTGGAGTTCGGCTCAGATGTGCTGTGCTCTGACCTTACTTGCACACCGAGTCAACGCTCGTGTCAGGAAAGCGTGCTATAAAACCGCGAATGCCTTTCCGCAAATATAGAGTTTATTCGTGGGCTCGCTGGGACTTTGCGGGCGCGTGATAGCGCACTTGTAGGAAGGGCGTTTCCAGCCGCTTCTGTCCTTCGTATTTTGAAGTCAGGCAGCTCTCCAAAATTCCGCTGACCATGAGTGTCCGCTCCACCGGGTAGGGGGCGATGCCGGCGGTAAACATTTCTTCAATCTTGCTGACCAGGCAAGCGGAATAGGTCACGTTGGGTTCAGGCGTAAGAAGGAACTGGTTGGACTGAATCTGCGGCATGCCTTTTACCCGTGCGGCAAAGTTGAAGTCCTTGATTGCGCCGTTCAGCATCAGGAGCGTGGTGCGGAGACCGTCATTGTGCTCAATGAAATAGGCTGCCGGGTCCGCCACCAGCTTTTGCAATGTGTCGTTTGCCAGCAGATCTTGCGTGCGACCATCTTTCAGGGTCAGTCCTTGCGGTGTGTCGCTGCGGGAGAGTGCGGCCTCCAGCAGATCTCGCGACCAGCGGCCTTCCCTACCCGCTTTCCACACCGCATCACCCGTGATCATCTGAACAGCCTTCACACCTGTTTCACCGCTTTTGCGGCGCTCAATCATGCACTGCATGCCTTCGAGCGCGTGGTAGTCCATGGCGTCTGAGCCGCCAACGCCTACCATCAACGCCTCCTCAATCTCGCATCCAAGCGGCAGTTCGATGTCCGGCAATCGCCACGTAACCGGCAGGCTCGATCCCCCCAGCATGGGGAACTTCATTCGGTGGGCGGTGGCAACCATCCACTGCGCCTTCTTGAAACTGTAGGAAAGGTTCTTATCATTGTAGACCGGTACGACGCGGCCATCCTTTTCGAACACCTCCACAACCTGCTTGAAGAACTCATATCGCGGGTAGAGAATCTGTCCCTTTTCATTCCGCGGGTAATCGCCGTGTTCGGCAACAATCAGAACGGCGTCCACGGCCAGCTTATCGCCGCCGCAGCGTAGCGCTCCCGCAATGGTGGGATAAACGGTAAAGCCAAACTCCCGGGCGCGCTCGGCACTCAGATCGTTTCCCGGCTTCTGATCGACATACAGCGAGACCACCTTCATGTCCGGACGGTGCCACTCCCCGGCATGGGGATAGCCCACTAGGAAGCGGTCGGCAATATGCTGGGCGTGGGAAAGATACCGGTAAACAGTTGCAATTACGGCTATGCGGCGAGGCATGGGACCTAGGTTCTCCAGAAAGTGGATTCTTTCGTCGAGTGATAACTGATCTTTAGATGCGGGGTGTCAAAGCGCTTTCCGGTGTAGAGGCTTTCCATGCCGGCGGCCGTCAGGCCGGTGGTCAGCAGCGTCCGCTCCACCGGATAGGAGGTCTGGCCGGTCAGGATCATCTTCTCGATGTGGTGCACCAGAGGACTGAAGAAGTTCGCCAGCGAGGTACGGGCAGGCGGCATGGGAAGATACATCTGCGTGGAAAAAATCCCCGGCCGGCCATCGATATGGGCGGCAAAGTTGAAGTCCTGCACCAACCCGTTCATCAGAAGCATGGTGCACCGCACGCCATCCAGGTGCTCGTAGTGATAGGCGACCGGGTCCTTAACCAGTTGCCGCATCTCGTCGTCGCTGGGATAGATGTCATTGAATGTTGCACGTGCAGGCGTCAGCGTATGGCTTCGGCAAAGGGCCGCATTCATCAGGTCTTTCGACCACACACCTTCCTTATAGGCTTTCCAAAAGTCTTCACCGCGGTACGCCTTCAGCCATTTCACGCCAACTTCCCCGCCCTGGCGCCGCTCCACCATGCATTGCAGCGTTTCGAGCGCGTGGAAATCATAGCTGTCGACTCCGCCGTAGCCCACGCAGAGCGCCTCGCGCACGCGTCCCTCCGATGGCATCTCAAACGAGGGGGTGCGCCAGGTGACCGGAAGGCTCGATCCGGCCATCAGCGGAAACCCCATGCTTCGCGAGGTATCGTACATCTTGCGGGCCCAGTCCCAGTTCCAGGAAAGATGCTTGTCATTGTAAACGGGAACAACCCGGCCGCTGTCTTTGAATACCTTTACGATCTGTTCAAAGAACGGATAACGAGGATAAAGCTTCTGGTGGATTTTATTGTAAGGGTAGTCGCCGTGTTCAGCGATCAGAAGCACGCCATCCACGGCCAGCTTGCTGCCACCCAGAGTGAGCGCCTCGGGGATCGAGGGATAGATTTTCATGCTCGGGAACAGTTTGGCCCGCTCGCGGCTTAAATCGTCGCTTTTTACCTCATCGACGTACAAAGCGACCAGGTCAATCGGTGGATGATGAAATTTGCTGTTCCAACCGTAGCCGAAAAGGAAACGGTCCACAATGTGCTGCGTGTGGGAATACTTAAAGAAAATCGTTGTGACCGCAGCAATCCTTGGCCGCCTGTTAGGCCCACCAACGCTACCAGCCATCCTGGCCCACGCCTTTGTTCCGGCAGCAGAGGCCAGCATCGTCGCCAAGCATTCACGCCGAGTCATCATGGAACACTCCCACAGGGTAAAACTCGGAAATTCTTTGAATGAACAGTGTCAGGCAGACACAGCCAAGTCAAAGTTGCTCTTCGACAACCTGCAAGCTACTACAGCAAATCGCAACCTGCAAGAGTAATCGAAAGCCTCAAAGTAACGTACATCTGAAATTCGGTTCTATGGAAGGAGACTTCAGCGTGGCGCGCCGAAGCAACCGTTTGATCTTGAAAAAGATCTCAATGAACTGAATAATGTTGCCGGTGATCGGCCCGATATCTCCGCAGGACTCGAAAGGGACTTCCGGGAAATCTGTTCCCCTGAGGTTGAAACCAGCGAGCCGGAAAATTTATTCAACCGCAACCGGAAACGATTCTGGAGATGGAGACCGCGCCCAATCAGAAACCAGCGGTTTGAAAAGCAATTTCAACATCTGTCAGATTTTCAGCGGTACCCTCAAAGTCCGCGTCGGCCCGCTGAGGCTTCCAAAATGTGGGAGGTAAGGTGAGAATGAGTACTGGGAAAACAGATAAATCCACGAGGGCTTCTTCCAACCGCCGCGACTTTCTAAAGAAATCTTTTGCAGCCGCTGCTGCTTCGATTCCGGTTTCAGCAGACCCTGCAGCCGCACTGAGCACTGACCGGCAGCCCAACGCGAAAGCCGACAGTAAACCTCCCAACGTCGTAGTCATCATCGCCGATCAATTCCGGGGAGACTTTATCGGTGCGAATGGCCGTAACCCAATGGGGGTAACCCCGAACCTTGACGCCATGGCCGAGCGCGGCGTGACGATGCTGAACGCGGTGACAAACCAGCCCTTGTGCTCTCCCTCCCGGGCCTGCCTGTTTACGGGCCGGTACGCCACCGAAACAGGCATGTGGAAACTGCCTCCGGGTGTCGAACTGAATCGCGATTTGCCAACCTTGGCGACCGTTCTGCGAAGCAATGGATACACGGCCAATTACATTGGCAAGTGGCATCTGGCGCCGATTGATCGGGACAGCCGAAAGGGCCTGGGATTCGTCGAACCTCGTGACCGCGGAGGCTTCCTCGACCTGTGGCAAGCATCCAACGTCCTCGAATTAACTTCCCACCCTTATGAAGGTACAATCTGGGACGGCGATGGCAAGCCGATGCACTACAAGGGCATCTACCGGGTGGACTATCTCACAGACCTGGCCGTGCGATTCCTGAAGCAGCGGCATGAGAAGCCGTTCCTGCTGGTTCTTTCGCAACTTGAACCCCACTTCCAGAACGACGCCAACGCCTTTGTGCCTCCAAAGGGCTATATCAAACGCTACCAGAATCCTTTTGCACCAAAAGATCTGCGCTTCTTTCCGGGCGATTGGCAGCGGCAGCTTCCAGGCTATTACGGCGACATCAAACGCATCGACGAGTCGGTGGAAACCGTCCTGAAGACGCTGGCAGAGGAAGACCTGGAGGAAAATACGATCGTGCTGTTCATCAGCGACCACGGCTGCCATTTCCGAACCCGAAACACGGAATACAAGCGAAGTCCCCACGAGAGTTCTATCCACATTCCAATCATCATGCAGGGCCCTGGACTGAACCAATCGAGGAAAGTCAACGAAGTGGTGAGCATGGTGGATGTGACGCCGACCTTATTGGATGCTGCAGGCGTGCCGGTTCCGGCTTCCATGAAGGGTCGCAGCTTCCTGCCCCTGCTCAACCAGCCGAAAGGTCGAGCGAATTGGCGGAACGAGGCGTTCGTTCAGATCAGTGATTCGATGGTGGCCCGAGCGTTACGGACTGACCAGTGGACATATTGCGTGGTCGATCCCACCGGTAACGGTGACCGCGACCCCGGCAGCACGCACTATCAGGAATATCAAATGTACAACCTGGCTGCCGATCCCCATCAGTTGTTGAACCTGGCAGGCCGCCACGACCCGCCTGAACTGGTCCATTATGATGGTGATCGGCCGTTGCCAGAAGTCGCAGCTTACTTGAGGGAAAGACTGATTGCGCGGATGGTGGAAGCAGGCGAACCCAAGGCTGAAATCGATGAACGCCACC
>JAJXZM010000527.1 GCA_021780055.1 Acidobacteriota bacterium | reverse complement strand
TTGGTCTCGCGCGGTGCCTCGCTCTCGATTACGGAAAGCAGAATATCCGCGCGAACTGTGTCCTGCCCGGCGCCATCGACACACCCATGCTGCGATGGGCCGCTAATCTGGACAGCCATCCCGAAACAGTTCTGGAAGCCTGCGACAGCCTCCACTTAAGGGGGAAGATGGGGCAGCCGGAAGAAGTGGCGCATGTCATCGTGTTTCTGGCAAGCGACCAGGCTTCATTCATGACGGGCTCTGCCGTAATGGTGGAAGGCGGACTGCTGGTTCCCGTCGGTGGAATGGCGTTTCAGCAATCTGGAACGGGATCAACCAAGGCATGAATGTGTGCCGTTTGACAGTCGGTACTGGGCCATTGAGAGGTGGAAATCGCGGGAGGGACTGATGATATCGAAGTGGTGTAATTGCTGGCAGTCGGTGCTGCTAATCGCTTTTGCTCTGATAACAGTTGGCATGGACAGCGGGCAGGCGCGGCCAGCCACACAAGAGGCCGCGTGGCAACCCGTGTGGAAGATCGGGACTTTCGACCAGTCTTCGGCGGAGTTCCAGGGCGGCGCGGCCACTGCTCCCGTTGAGCCTTACGTGGTTGGGAAGAGCACGCCGGCCCAGAATTGGTTCGCCTTCCAGCCTGGGTCCGCCAACGGGGAATTCGCCCACAAGCCTCATCCCGTCAGCATCGAATTCAATCTTGCTGAAAAGCCCCGCGGCGTCTACCAAATGAAAATCGCGCTCCTCGTCGAGCACCCTCGAATTTCCGCTCTCGACGTCACCATTAATGGACACACCGGCCGCTTTTATCAGCATCCTAAACTGAACTACAACATGGGCGATGTCAGCGGAGCATTTTTCCCCGAATATTCTGCGGACACGATCAGATTTGAATTCCCTGCCCGCTTTCTCATGCAGGGGACTAATAAGATCGCAATCACGGCGATTGATGAACCAACAGCCGGAGACGAGTCCACTGTGGGCGGGACCTCCGCCGGCGATTCCGGCGTTGTGTACGATGCTCTCGAACTGGACCGTGACCCTGCAGGCCGTTTCGATGCCCGTCAAGTTTCCGCGTCCATCGTTCCCACCATCTTCTACCAATATCACGACGGGCAAATGACGGAGATGGTAAACGTCTACGTCCGGTACAACGAGCAGCCCCGTAACGGGAACCTCGAACTTGAAATCGGAGGAAACACTTACAGACAAGTCCTGCCCACAGATCGCGTATTCGGTGAGCAGAAAGCCCGGTTTGCCGTGGCAGAGTTTGACAAGGCAATCGAAGGCAATCTGACCGTCTCCAGCAACGGGCGCCGGCGAACCTTCCAGCAGGAACTGACGCCGGGAAAGAAATGGACCTTCTTCGTCGTGCCCAATGAGCACCTGGACTTGGGTTATACCGATTACCAGGCAAAAGTGGCGGAGGTCCACGCACGCGTGCTCGACGAAGCGATGGACCTGATCAGGAAGCACCCCGACTTTCGCTACAGCGTGGACGGCTACTGGGAAATCCAGCAGTTTCTGGACGGGCGCACCGCGGCGGAAAAAGAAAAACTTGAAACGATGATCGCGGACCGGAAGATCTTTATCCCGGCACAGTATGCGAGCCTGTTGACGGGGTTCCCGACCGCGGAGACGTTGATCCGTTCCTTATATCCCAGCTACCAGTTCAGCCGCGAGCACCACACGCCCTTTGATTACGCTTCCATCACCGACGTGCCGTCATACGCGTGGTCATACGCGTCCGTCCTCGCGGCGGCAGGTTTGAAATACTTTATTGCAGCCAGTGACAACTACCGGGGCCCCATTCTCGTGCTCGGACGTCTGAATGAAAACACGCCCTTCTGGTGGCAGGGGCCCGATGGATCAAAAGTTCTCATGTGGTATTCACGGCACTACCACCAGATGCTGACGCTCTTCGGCATGCCGCCGCAGGTAGCGGCCGGGCACGACTCGCTACCGATATTTCTGCAAATGTATGAGCACCCCGGATACAAATCGAACGCGATGCTGCTTTACGGCACCCAACCGGAAAATCAGGACCTCTTCCCACAGCAGGCTATGCTCGTGGGCGAGTGGAACAAGATCTACGCATATCCGAAGCTTGAATACTCAGGGTTCGAAAAGGCCATGGCCTACATCACCAACCAATTTGGGCACGACATTCCAACCATCAGTGGCGATGGCGGGCCTTACTGGGAAGATGGAATTGCCTCCGACGCTTATTACGCGGCTATCGAAAGGGAAAATGAAAGCCGTGCACTTTCAGCGGAAAAGTTTTCTACCATCAGTTCCCTCGTGAACCCCCGAATTGCTCCCGACCACGAAAAGTTGCGCCGGATGTGGCGAAACATGGTGCTGATGGACGAGCATACCTGGACATCTTACGAAAGCGTCTCAAATCCTCACAGCGAAGAATCCGTGGAGCAGCTCAAGGTGAAGGATTCCCGCGCCACCCGAGCGCAGTCACTCGTGGACAATGTCCTGCGCCGAAGCATGGGATCGATAGCAGATTCGATTTCTGCGCCGCAAGGAACAGTGATTGTGTTCAATCCACTGAACTGGCAACGCAGTGCGCTGGTGGAATTTGATCTGCCCAATGGCCGGGAGCTTGTTGACAAAACAACAAACCAGCCTGTTCCCGTTGAAGCACTATCAACCGGCAAGGATTACCATCGTGTTCGATTCATGGCGGCGGATGTCCCTGCGATGGGTTATAAGGCCTACACGTTGAAAGAAACCAAATCGAAGCTGCCCAAGCCACAACCAACAACAGCAACAACGCTTGAAAGTCCTTACTACACGGTCGTGCTTGATCCACAAACGGGGGCCGTCCGCAGCATCTTCGACAAGCAACTGAACAAAGAACTGGTCAACACTTCCAGCCCCTACCGGTTTGATCAGTACGTTTATGTTACCGGGGCTGACAAGGTGCCCAACCGCCTGGTGCAATATCGAACTGTTTCGCCGCTGCCCCATTTGACGGCGCATCTGGCAACCGGAGGGCAGCTCGTTTCGGTCTTCAAAACTCCGTTCGGAACGGAAGCCCGCATGGTGAGCTCAGCCACCAACACTCCCCGCATTGAGACCACGATCCTGTTGTTCGACAACCAGAAAAAGATCGAGTTCATCAACCGCGTCCAAAAGAAACAAGTTTTCACCAAAGAAGGAGTCTATTTCGCATTCCCATTCGCCATGGAGGACCCTGAATTCCATTACGAAATCCAGAATGGCGACGTTAATCCTGCAAAGGACATGCTGCCGGGTGCAGGGCTGGAGTGGTTTTCGGTCCAGCACTGGGTGTCGGCCCAACAAGGCGGCGTCGCTGCTTCCGTTCTTCCCCTCGATGCTTCAATGGTCGCTCTGGGCGACATCGTCCGCGGGACCTGGCCGACAAAATTCGGCAAGCGCGAAGGTACGATCTTTTCCTACGCAATGAACAACTACTGGGACACGAACTACCGCGGAGGCCAGGGTGGAGATTTTACCTTCCGTTACGTGATCACCAGCAGTGCGGCAACCGAACCCGTGTCATTGAGCCGTCTCGGCTGGGAAGAAATGACACCACTGGAGGTAAACGAAATTGTTTCGCAGGACAAGGCCATCAACACGTCCGAACCGCTAAACGGATCGGAGAGCAGCCTGCTCACCGTCAGCAATCCCAATGTTCTGCTTGATACGTGGAAAGAAGCAGAGGACGGTGATAGCACGATCATGCGGTTTTTGAATCTGAGCGGCCAGACAGGCGTAGTGAAAGTTTCGACGCCGCTGATAGGCGTCAAATCGGCATGGTTTTGCAACGCTATGGAAGCCGACCAGCAGCAAATCCCGGAGGCCGGCGGGGACGGATTCACATTCAGCATCCAGCCCCATCAGATTGTCACCGTGAGAGTTCAGGGCAGTCCTGCAATAGCGCCGCCGACAATGTGAGCGGTTTTGTCAAAGCTCATTAAATCAGCATAATTGGTTGCAATTTTGATGTGGATGGGCAGCGGGTGGAAATGCTGAAGAGGGTGCAGAATAGCAAGGGGAAGTTCATCAATTGATGATCATGCTGGCCACTGCTATACTGCTGCCTGGGTAGTACGAATCCGTATATATTGCGGTCGTACAGAAAGGAAAACTCTACTCTCGTTCTTCCGAAAACCCTACAAAGCAAAAAGCCCGCTGCGCGTATTTGTCTGCATCCATGAAGCAATCAGCACTATCCTGGCTGCAACACCAACTTGTACAAAGGTAAGCGTCGTCGATGCCGAAAGATTCCCAATCGCCTGGCCCCAACTTTTCTGAAAAAACCGATAAGCCAACCAACTACCATGCCGTTCGGCGCAACGGGCCCAGCGCAGAGGAGCTAGCCGAACTCGAGCGCCTGCTGAGTTTGTGTGAAGTGCAATCTGTTCGGTCCGGAGTTCCCTACCCACTGGGCGCAACCATCAGGGGAAACGGTGTGAATTTTGCCATCTTCAGCCGCCATGCGACGGGCGTGCGGCTGGACCTCTTCGATCATCCTTCGGACGCGATGCCGGTGCGAACAATTCTGCTGAATCCAATTCGTAATAAAACCGGCGATGTGTGGCACGTTTGGCTGGAAGGCATCCGCCCCGGCCAACTCTACGGCTATCGATTTGCGGGACCTTATGCGCCGGACGAAGGCCATCGTTTCAATCCCGACAAGCTTGTGGTTGACCCATGTGCTACGGCCATAGCTCCTGTGCCCGGCCGCAGTTACCGCAAGGCGCTGGGATACGACCCGGAGTCTCCGCTGCGCGACCTTTCATACTCGACTGCGGACAACGCCGCCACGTCGCCCAAATCTGTGGTGACCCATCCCGACTTCAACTGGCAGGATGACCAGCCATTGCGCCTGCCGTGGGAATCAACCGTCATTTATGAACTCCACGTGCGAGGTTATACGTTCCATCCCAGCGCGGGCGTCGCGTTCCCGGGAACATACCGTGGCCTGACTGAGAAGATCCAGTATTTGAAAGAGCTAGGGGTGACCGCTGTAGAACTGATGCCGGTACAGGAATTCAATGAATTTCATATGCCGCGAGTCAACCCTCACACGGGCTGCCACCTGAGAAATTTCTGGGGCTACGACCCTGTCAATTTTTTTGCCCCCAAGGCGTCTTACGCCAGCGTTCATGCGGAAGGCGCGCAGGTACTTGAATTCAAAGAAATGGTCCGGGCCTTCCATCGCACAGGTCTGGAGATCATCATGGATGTGGTCTTCAACCACACGGTTGAAGGCAATGAAATGGGGCCGACGGTTTGTTTCCGTGGGATCGACAACGCCATCTACTACTGGCTGGCTGAGAACAAGCGCTACTATCGGGATTTCTCCGGCACGGGGCAGACGCTGAATGCCACGCACCCGGTGGTAAGGGACCTGATTCTGGACGCGCTGCGCTACTGGGTGATCGAGATGCACGTGGACGGATTCCGTTTCGACCTCGCTTCAGTGCTGGGGCGTGACAGAAACGGCAATGTTCTGTCGGATGCTCCCCTGCTGGAGCGGATTGCCGAGGACCCCATCCTTCGCGACGCCAAACTGATCGCTGAGGCGTGGGATGCCGCGGGAGCCTACCAGGTGGGAGGTTTCTCCTTCCATCGCTGGGCAGAGTGGAATGGGCGTTACCGCGACGACATCCGAAAGTTCTGGCGGGGCGACGAGGGCATGTCGCCCTACTTCGCCAGCCGCATTAGCGGGAGCCACGACATCTACCACGGTTCGGGCAAGGGGCCGGAGTGCAGCATCAACTTCGTCACCTGCCACGACGGCCTCACGATGAATGACCTGGTAAGCTACTCGCAAAAACATAACGACGACAACGGAGAAGGAAATCGCGACGGGACGGATGCCAACTACAGCAACAATTACGGAGTCGAGGGCGAAACCGAAGACCCGGCGGTCGACGCCGTGCGACGCCGCCAGATCAAGAATATGCTGCTGACTCTTGCCATCTCCCGTGGCGTGCCGATGATTCTTGCGGGAGACGAATTCCGACACACCCAGCGTGGAAACAATAACGCCTACTGCCAGGACAATGAGATCAGTTGGGTTGACTGGTCATTGTTTCAACGGAACCGCGACATTTTCCAATTTGCACGCGGGGTATTGGCGCTGCGCCAGGCGCACCCGGTCCTGCGCCGTGGGGCCTATTATTCCCAGGAGGAATTGAATTGGTTTGACCCCAAAGGAAAGGGGCCGGATTGGTTTGACGCACGCCAGAAATCATTGGCCTGCCTGGTTCGCGCGAAAGACGGTCCCGAGCTTTACCTCATGTTCAACGCCGACAGTAATGGAGTCCGCTTCGTCCTGCCAACCCCACGCTCCGGGCGCTGGCGACTTGCCACCGACACCACTCGTCCCACGCCTTACAATTTCTATACGCCCGGAGCCGAAGTGTCTCTCAGGAACCCCTCAAGTTATCTAGTTGCGGCCAACTCATCGGTGGTCCTGGTGTCAGGCTGACTAAACAGCCTTCAAGTTCCAGATTTCACGGGCATAATTCGCGACAACGCAGTCGCTGGAGAATTTCCCGACCCTCGCCACATTCAGGATCGACATACTTGTCCAGCGGTCTCCATCACAGTATGCGGTGCCTGCTTTTTCCTGCGCCTCCAGGTATGAGGGCAGGTCCGCGAGATGGAAGTAGTCATCGTTCTCATTGAGAAGGTCACCGAGGATCCAGGTAAACAGTCCCGGCTCCTTCTCGCAGAAAAGCCCGGTCTTGAATGTGTCGGCAATGCGCTTGATACGCGGATTGCGCTCACAACACTCCCGCGGCTTATACGTATGCCGCAGCCGCATGGCCTGCAATTCCGGAGCGGTATGGCCAAAAATGAAGATATTCTCTTCACCCACTTCCTCGCGGATCTCGATGTTGGCACCGTCCAGCGTACCGATGGTAATGGAGCCGTTCAGCGCCATCTTCATATTGCTGGTCCCGGACGCTTCCATGCCGGCCGTTGAGATCTGCTCGCCGAGGTCCACGGCGGGGAAAATCCGCTCCGCCAGTGAGACGCGGTAGTCCGGCACGAAGGCCACTTTGATCCAGTCGCGGGCTTTCGGGTCATTATTGATGACCCGTCCCACATTGTGGATCAGTTTGATAATTTGCTTGGCTTTCCAATATCCCGGCGCGGCCTTGCCGGCAAAGATGTAAGCCCTTGGAACTACAGGCTGTCGCCCGTCTTCGATGAGCGAGAGATATTCGTCAATGATGTGAAGAACATTCAGCAACTGGCGTTTGTAAGCATGAATGCGTTTGACCTGGACATCGAACAGCGACGTGGGGTCCAACTTGACTCGCACCGTGTCATGTATGATCCGAGCCAGTTCCTCTTTGTTGGCCGCTTTTGCCTTTCGGAACGCGTCCCGGAACTGCGAGTCGGAGACACACCCCTCCAACTTCCGCAACTGGTGAAGGTCCGTAATCCACCCGTCGCCGATCGCCTCGGTCACCAATCCGGCCAGGTGCGGATTGGCTTTCAGCAGCCAGCGGCGCGGCGTTATTCCATTGGTCTTGTTGTTAAACCTTTCCGGCCACAGCTTGTAGAAATCCGGGGCAAGCAGCGTCCTGACCAGCCCCGTATGAATTTCAGAAACTCCGTTGACCGAATGGGAGCCGACGATCGCCAGGTTGGTCATCAGAACGTGTTGCGGCTTGGATTCCTCGATAAGAGAAACCCGTTTTAGCAGTCCAGGGTCGCCAGGGCATGCAACGGAAATACGCTCCAAGAAGCGACCGTTTATCTCATAGATAATCTGCATATGCCGGGGAACAACGTACTCAAGCAGGGGCACGGGCCATTTTTCCAGGGCTTCGGGCACCAGGGTATGGTTCGTAAACCCAAAAGTCGCCTGCGTAATCTTCCAGGCTTCTGGCCAGGCAATTTCCTTTTCATCCACCAGAATCCGCATTAACTCGACGACCGCCAGGGCAGGATGAGTATCGTTCAGTTGGATCGCGACCTTGTCCGGGAATTCGCTGAAATTATCGTGGAGGCGCTCGAATCTGCGGACGGTGTCCCGGACGGCGCAGGCCGCCAGGAAATATTCCTGAACAAGCCTTAACTCCCGGCCGGCAATCACTGCGTCGGAGGGATAAAGCACCTTGGAAATTGTCTCCGACGCGATTTTTTGCTCTACCGCTTTGAAATAATCCCCGTCGTTAAAAATCCGCATGTCAAAATCCAGGGACGAACGCGCCGAATAGAGTCGGAGGGAATTGACCGTCCGGCCTCCATACCCTGAAACGAGCACGTCATAGGGGACTCCGATCAGGACCTTCCAGCCCATCCACATAGGGTTATAGCCGCCATCTCGATCGAGGGCGTGCTCAATGTGGCCATAAATCGGCACCAGGCAGGCTTCTTCAGGCCGCCAGATTTCCCACGGGCTGTTCTGGGCAAGCCAGTTTTCCGGTTTTTCCCGCTGAAATCCGTCATCGATTTCCTGTTTGAAAAGTCCGTATTCATAATTGATCCCGTAGCCGTAGGCTGACATCCCCAGCGTGGCAAGCGAATCGAGGAAACATGCCGCCAGGCGACCGAGTCCGCCGTTTCCAAGGGCTGCATCGCCCTCGGCCCGTTCCAGGTCCTCCAAGGCAACCCCAAGATTCCGGAGCGCTTCACGGTATTGGTCAAACACCCGCAGGTTGTAAAGATGGTTGGTGAGAGATTGCCCGATGAGAAATTCGATGGAGATGTAGCTGAGAGTCTTCAGGTCGCCGGCGCGATATCCCTCTTCGGTTTCCAGCATCCGCTCGGCCAGCAAGTCCCGGACAGAAAGGGCGACGGCGGACAACAGGTCATTCGTTGAAAGATCACTCCACGGCTTGGCCAGTGAATACTTGACGTGGCGCCGGATCGATTCCTCAATGTCAGAAATGGAAAGTGCTTCAGACTGGTTCTCGAATTCGGACAAGACCTGGTTCCTCTCCTTCTCCTTACCTTAACGGAAGAAAGACTGCTTGGCCAGCATTAGATTGGGAATACTCGTGTTTTCAGGAGGATTTGGAGGTTTCGTCTCTAACCGGGGGATTACAAAAGCTCACCCGGGACCAAGGTCCCGGAAAAGAACCAGCCATCGTTGCCGTCCTTCGTCTAACAAGCAAGGTGTCAGGATTCAAAAGCGCGAACGGCTTCCTCCCTTGTGGCATAAATATCGAAAATCCGGTGCATGCGGACAAGTTCAAAGGCAGCCCGCACCTGCTTTGACATGCAACAGAGCTTCAGGTCCCCGCCTTTTGCGCTCAGTTGCCGCAGGCAGGAAAGAATCGCGCCCAGTCCCGAACTGTCCACAAAGTGCAACCGGCTCATGTCGAGCACGAGCTTGGTGTTGCTTTCCACAACTGGCGTGATGTCCCGTTTGAACTCGGGCGCGTTGCTGGCGTCGAGTTCATCTACGGGAACTTCCGCAACTCCCACTTCTCCAATCAAATCAACAGCGACTTCCATCGAATCGAATCTCCCTCTTTACTATAAGTTTCGCCTTTTGACCAGACTAATGCAATTCATACCACGCTCGTCGCGATAGTATCTCACGTCATCGGTACTCTTGGATATAATGAATGCTCCGAAGCCGGACTCGTGCGACCCATCCATCACCGGAGGCGCCAGGGATGAAGGATCGAAGGGATCTCCCAAATGATACAATCGGATCACCACCCGGCTCGGAAATGCTTCACCCTCCATGTAAATCCACCGATCCCTCCGGCCATGGTACGCGTGTTTCATTACGTTACAGGCGGCCTCATTTACTGCCAACTCAAGCTCGCTGAGGTTTTCAGGGCTGAGGGGCGGCCCGGGCAGGCTCTGGCAGAACGCCCTGACAAAATCCCGGGACTCGCAAAGATACTTGAGATCGCTTAGGATTTCAATCTCAGACCGCGCAACCGGCGCTTCCCGGCTCTCGACTTTAACCACTACGCTGGTCAAATCGTCCGTCAGGCGCTCTGAACCGGAAAACTCAAAAACCGTGTTTCGAATAGCCTCGATGAAGGCGTTCGGGTCAAGCTGGCTGTTCACTCGGATCTGTTCCAGCAGCCGCTCGGTGCCAAACAGTTCCCCTGCCGCGTTCCGCGCTTCTGTAATCCCATCAGAATAAAAGAAAAAGAGGTCCCCCGCTTCAAAAGGCACGGAAATCTGCTCGTAGATTTCACCCTCGCGGACCCCCAAGGGAAGGTTTTCGCCATGCAATACATCGCAAGCGCCCGAACTGCCATGTACATGCACAATACCGGTGTGCCCGCAATCGACCAGGTCTAGCCGCTGGTTGTATATATCCAGGCGCGCATAACTCAACGTAACAAAACTTTCCAGATCAATGAGTTGCCGAACCACTTCGGCATGCGATAGCATCACGATTTCTTTAGGTTCAGGCAGCTTGCCGCTCCTGGAGAAAGCGTTCAGGTGGCTGAGTGCTTTGAGGAAATAGCTCTTGGTAGCAGCTCCCACCAGGGCAGCGGGGATTCCCTTGCCCATTACGTCGCCTACAATGACGTCCAGGCAATGGTCCCGATGTCTGAAAAAGATGTAGAAATCGCCGTCTATCCGTTGCGAAGGTATTGTCAGTGCAGCCACGCGCAAACCGGGCACATCAACAGGTGGCTGGTCCAGCAATAGAGTCCTCTGTATTTTGTATCCGAGGTCAGCTTCCCTTTCGTGAGCGCGCTCAAGTTCTGCCGTCACCTCCCGCTCCCGCGCAAGGTGCTCATCCTTTAGAAGATTTGCCGCCTGCAGCTCAGCGGTCCGTTCAATGACGCGCTGCTCAAGCTCTGCGTTCAACTTGCGGATTCCCTCCTCGGCTTTTTCGCGCTCCGCACGGACCCGCAGCGTTGTGATGCCGAAAGACAGATCGGTGGCCAGTTCACTCAGGAGATGGACTTCCTCTGCGCCAAAGGCATCCGGCTCCGGAGCATAAATATTGATGGCCCCAAAAACGTCCGAGTCCACCTGCAACGGAATCGCGATACATGAACCGTACCCACGTTTCAAGGCCTCCTCGCGCCAAGGAGCCATGATCGGATCAGCGGCAATGTTCCTTACACACACGGTCTGGCGCGTACGAATGCTCGTGCCTGTAGGCCCCCGGCCCCGCTCCGAATCCTCCCAGGTAATCTTGACCGTGGAAAGGTAATCTTGCTCAAAACCTGCCTGCGCCAACGGCAAAACAGACTTTGCTTTGTCGTTTTCAGCGCGCCCTACCCAGCAAAGACGATAACCCCCTTCTTCGACGATCAGGTCGCAAATCTGCTGGAAGAACTTCAACTCATCGGTGGCCCGCACCATGGCCTCGTTGCAGCGGCTCAGGGCACGATTGGCCCGGTTGATTCTCATCAGCTGTGCTTCGGCCCGGTGACGCTCGATAGCTGAACCCAGGATGTTGGCAACTGTCTGAAGAAAGTTCACTTCGTCGCTCGTGAACGTCCGCCGTGTGCGGGTATGTGCTCCGAGAACCCCGTAGGGCGCTTCTGCTGTGAGGATTACGACGCTGACACCGCTCACTACATTGTGTTCCAGTAGCAATTCCGGCCCGCTGAACCTCTTCTCCGTTAGCAGGTCTTCGACAACGACAGGTTCATCCGAAATAAGCGTATATCCGGCCTGTGAGTTTTCGCTGACGCTCACAATCGCTTTCCCTACGTATCCGGGCTTCCAGCCGACGCCGGATACCAGCAGGCAGGATTCCCGGTCCGGCATCAATTCCAGCACCTTGCAATACTCAGTACCCAGAGTCCGCGCAACCTGCGCCACGACTTCGTCCATCACCTTTTTCAGGGTGGCGCCCCGCAGCGCATATTCGCCCATTCCCGCCACAGCGGTCTGAAGTTGTGCGAGGCGGCGCACCTGGTCTTCCGCCTTCCGCCGGGCCGTAATGTCATAAATCGTGGCGCGGCTCATGACGAAATTCCCGGCATTGTCTCGGACCGTAGTAGCGTTGAGAAGCACAGGGAAGACCGTGCCATCCTTCCGCACCATTTCGAGCTCGAGGTTCTGCATGACCCCTTCAGCCTTGAACTTTGCGAATATTTCCTGAACCGTTCTATCGCTTTCCGGTGTGAGAAGATCTGAAAGCTTCTTTCGTCCAATGACCTCCGTGCTCGAATAACCTAGCCAGACAAGTTCGGTGTGATTCATCCGGACGATCGTTCCGTCCTGATCGATGGAGTGATATCCGCAGGGAGCGTTGTTATACAGGTCATGAATTTCGTCCGCTGATTTCCTCAGGCGGTCTTCCGCCAGCCGACGCTCCGTCACGTCCTGGACGGTTCCGATTCCTCGGACTGCCCGATTCTCGTCGTCAAACTCTACCGTCGCCCTTTCCCGCACCCACTTCATCCGGTCTCCGACCAGAATTCGGTGCTCAACGTTGTACGGAACGCCTTTGAGAGCAGCGTTCCAGGCGTTCTTCACCATCTCTCTGTCTTCGGGATGAATGACACCCAGGAAGTCCGCATAGGTGGGAGAACCACCTTTGCGAAGGCCAAAGATACGGTAAACCTCCTCTGAGCAGACAAACTGGTTGGTGGAAATATCCAGACGCCAGCTTCCAACGTGGGCAATGCCCTGCGCCTTCCTCAAATCGGCTTCGCTTTCACGCAGAGCCGCTTCAGTTCTTTTCCTTTCCGTGATATCCCGGGCGGCCGCAAAAACACCCACCACCTCGCCGCTCACGTCACGATAAACCGAAGCGTTATAAAGCACTGGCGTCACGTGGCCGTCCCGGTGACGAATTTCAAGAGCGAAGTCACGCACACGGCCTTCGGCGAATACCCTTTGGTACCCAGCGCGCGATTCGGCCGGATCAGTGAAATAATCAGAAAAATCCGTGGCGATAAGCTCCAGCCTGGAGAGGCCGGTGGCCAGCTCAGTGGCAGGGTTTACGTCGGTAATCTTTCCGTCTCGCCCGATGGTTACCAGCGGATCCATAGAGGCTTCAAGCAGGCTTCGGTTATAGGCGTTCGCGCGCCTTGCTTCTTTCCTTTCGGCCTCCGCCTCCGCTGCACGTTGCTTTGACCTCGCTGAAAGCTGCCCGACACTCAGCGCTGTTACCAGAAACGTCGTGAGCGCAATAACGTGTTCAGTATCTTCAATTGACGAAAAGCCTATAGGAGCCAGGAAAAAGAAATGAAGGGAAAACAAGCCGGCCACCGAGGCCACAAGCGCTGGTTTGCTTCCCCAGAAAATCGCTATAAAAAGAATTGCCAGCAGCAGCGCCATGGCCACTGTGGCATCATTGACGTCCTGACGAAACACCACGCAGAGAATCGTGACTCCCGCGATGCCCAACAGGGCAAGGAGATAGCCGGCAGCTTTGCTTTCCGTGATGCGCCTTGACATATCTTCCTGGAGCTTCAGACTGAGCACGGATTGAGCTGGTTCGATAATGATACGGCCATGAACTCCATCGTGGGCGGGCGGAATCCTCCGCTCACGTTATCCCAAGCCCTAACCCGGATTTTCCGGTCTGAGTGACTCCTGCACACTTCCGCCGGGCGCCTGCGCCCGAACTAGGCGATCCTCATGAATAGTCTAGCCTCACGAGGGACCCACCAGCAAGGCGTCACATCGTGGATTTGACATCAGTCCCAGGACCCGAGCGAGCGATTGGCCCCACTGATGGCAGCCAACTCTGGTCAGACATCGTTGTCCACATTGTTCTGGGAGGTCCCGCGCGCAAGAGTCTGCTCTTTGCAGGGACTCAAACCAGCGTCTTCGTGTCTTTCAACGACGGGTTTCATTGGCAGGACTTCCAGTTAACCCTGCCAACCGCTTCAGCGCCCGACCTGGTCATCTACGGAGCCGACCTCATCGCCGGCACGCACGGCCACTCAATCTGGATTTTGGATCACCTGGCGCCACTTCGGCAGATTGACTCCAACATGGCAGCCGCGGACGTCTGGCTCTTCCGTCCCACCACCGCATAGCGCCAGCCCTTTGCTCCAACCAAGGAAGGAACTCCACTGACCCATAAACAAAAGGACCCCCGGCACGCGGCCGGAGGTCCCGGAAAATCACGTTCCCACAGCTATCAGTAACAGCGTGGAAAAATCAAACCCCTGTCCGACATTACGCTTTTGCTTTTGCCTTTTCTTTCTTTGCGCGCCGGGTCGCCGCTCTGATGGAGGTAACCGAAATGCCTTTGCCATCCGCGGTCCTCGTGCCCATGACTTTGACGTGCTCGCCGGCAAACTTTTCCACTTCCGGCGATTTCTGATTTTCGATCATCAGCACTTTCCCGCCCGTCACAAGTACGAACTTGGCCCCGTGTTTGACGCAGCCTAATGTGCAACCGTGTGCGTTCCCAGCCATTTTGTGATGGGCCCCGCAATTGGAATCGCTGATATCGCCATAATATGCGCGCTCTTTATAATGATGGGCCTGCTTTCCCGCAGTGCGGGCGACAGCAGGGATGGACAAAGACAATGCAAAAGGTAGAGTAAACAGCATCGCAACCAGTTTCTTCATTTTCAACACGCTCCTGAACATGAGAGGATTCGCCTGCCCCAACGTCTGAATTACGGTGCAAACGCAAAAAATCATATCCTATTTTTGAAGTACTGGCCACAGCGCCCCGCCGCTTGCACATTCGGGCATCGGCCACGGCCATAAATGCACCCTGCCAACGGCCACCCGTGGTAAACTCCCTGTCAAAACTACACTCAGGAGAGGCACGATGTCCGACTCAAAACACGACGACCGGCATGACAAATTATTAGGCATGGATAGCCGTATCTGCCGCCGTGATTTTCTCAATTCAACACTGCTGGCTTCCGGCAGTCTGCTCCTGAGCCCGCTCGCTCCACGCGAATTGATTGCCCAGGGAAATGAATGGACCGGATATGGCGGCGTGGGCGATTACCGGAACTCCAACGGAAACACGGCTGAGGTGATGACTGCCGGACATCAGATCCGCGACCACGTCTTTGACCATCCTGCCGCGAACGCCATCGACACAGGAGAGATTCTTGACTGCGTGATCGTAGGCGGCGGCATCAGCGGACTGGCGGGCGCGCTTTTCTTTCACAATCAGACGGGCGGCAAGCTTTCCTGCCTGGTCCTTGAAAACCATACCATGTTCGGCGGCGAGGCCAAGCGGAACGAGTTCATCGTGGATGGCCAGCGCCTGATGGCGCCGCAGGGGTCGGACCACTTTCAGATTCCCTACCCCTACAGCTTTATCGCGCGCTTTTATGAGCTGATCGGCATTGACTGGCACAAGTTCAAGTACCAGACCTGGGGAAGTTCTTCGCCGGAGGTCCCACTCGGGCGGACTTTTGAGGCAATGCCCGCGCCAGTCGGCTCCTACTTTGGCAAGAAGTTTGGCCAGCAGCCCGGAAAGTGGCTGATTGATATCTGGAAAAACAAGCTCGAGGGCGTGCCGATTCCCGCTGCCATGCGGACCGAGCTTCTCGCGTGGCGGGAAAAAAGCGGCAGCGCAGAAGCCGGACGGCTCCCTGATTATCCCGGCGATGCCGCTTCACTGCGTCTCGACAGCATGACGCTCGAAGAACACCTGATGGAGCAAGGCCTGAGCCAGGAAACAATCCGCACGATGCTCACGCCCGGCGAAGGTGGCGGGTTTGGTCTCGGGCCCGACGTTCTCTCGGCTTACACGGCTTACGCCTTCGATGGCCTTCGCGCGCTTGATGACACTCCGGAAACAGGCTGGCAGGCCTTTCCCGGTGGCAACGCCGGCATCGCCCGTCAGATCGTAAAGACGCTGGTTCCCGACTCGATTGCCGGACCCCGCACGCTGGCCGAAGTGTGTACGAACAAAGTCAATTTTGCGGCACTTGACCGTGCAGGTCAAACGGCGCGCATTCGTCTGGGCGCCACAGTGGTTCGCGTTGAGCACGAAAAGCTGCCACAACACTCGGAATTTGTCTGGATTACCTACACAAAGGATGGACAGGTCTATCGCCTGAAGGCGCGCTCTGTAGTGATGGCCGGCGGTTGTTGGACCACCAAACTGGTTGTGCGTGACCTGCCCGCAATCTACCGTGAAGCTTACGGGCAGTTCTATCGCTCGCCTTGCTTGATCGCCAATGTCGCAGTGAGAAACTGGCGGTTCCTCTACAAACTCGGCATCTCCAGCGCCGAGTGGTATGAGGGATTGGGTTCGTTTACATCCGTGCACAAGGTTCCGCTCTTTGCTGGAGTGCCGCCAACCATCGGTCCCGACTCGCCCACCGTCCTTACATTAAAAGTCTTGTATTGCCACCCCGGACTGCCTATTGAAGAACAGGGCAACCAGGGCCGAATGGAGCTTCTCTCAACTTCTTATCGTGAATACGAACGGAAGATCCGCGAGCAGTTGACGGAAATGTTTGCGCAAACCGGTTTCGATGCGCGCCGCGACATTGCCGGGATCGTGCTCAACCGCTGGGGCCACGCTTACGTCAATCCGCAACCCGGATTCTTTTTTGGCAAGGATGGGAAGCCGGCGCCTCGCGAAATCCTGCGGGCAACGCCCTTTGGCAGAATTGCCTTCGCCAACACGGACCTTTCGGGAACGCCGGACCACAAAACCGCAGTTCTGGAAGCCCACCGTGCGGTTGGGCAGCTCCTCGACCTTGTGATCACCTGACCAGTGCGTAAGGCCCGGGATTTTCCACGCCGCTGGTTTGCGCCTGTCAGGCTAATGCCTCCTGCCCCCCCTGCAGCCGCACAAAGACTTTGTGATAGACTTTGAAAGTTACGCGCAACGCGGGTACGAAGCACTGAGGCGAGAAACCATGAGTTTGCATGGCTTCCTCTGTTTTGACAAGTCCGTGGGGCGAAAGAGTCAACGAACCTCTCGGATTTCACCGTGCGGGGGTGGCGGAACTGGTAGACGCAAGGGACTTAAAATCCCTTTTCCCTTCCGGGAAGTGAGGGTTCGATTCCCTCCCTCCGCACCATGACGAAGACAATTCCATCCATCAGCGAGCAATATGACTTTTCCTAAGTTTCGGCAAACGCCGAATGAACAAGCAGCCCCGGAAGATGGTCAGCCCAACCGGCCTGATTGACGCACACAACAACCTAGAAGTCTTCTCCGCCTTGCCTCTTGATGTGTTTGGTGTTTGAGGCAACGTCCGTGCCCTTGCTCCCTGAGTCACTCGGAACCAGCATGTAGCCTGCAACTTCCCTTCGATTGACCCTCGTTATAACCAACTCAAATGCTTCGCCACCGGCCTTAGGGTAAAACACCAGCGGGGTCTCAACGGTTTGGGAGCGCACCCAGATCCGGCGCCGGCTACCCGCAAGCCACACCCATGCGGCGTAACGCTGATGAGAGACATCCGTGCCCGTCAGATGAAGCGACACGCCCGGCACGATAGCAGTATCCTGGTTTTTCTCCGCCTCGAAATCCACCTCATCCGTTGAAAGCGTGTTATTGATGGATGCAATCTGGCCTTGCGTTGAAACCTGTTGTTGCTGCAGCGAGGCGATTTGCTGGTTGCTGCTCTCTCTTACGGAAGCGAGTTCCTGGTGCTGGCTTGCCATCTCCTCATCAAGCTTGGCCATATGAACCTGGTCGGCTCGCTGGCGGGAAGACACGTCTTCTATTTGCGACTTGAGCGTAGCAGTCCGCTGATCCAGCTCAGCACGTTGTTTCTGTGAAGATTCGGCAACCAGTTGATCTGCGTGCTCCCGAACGCTGCGCAATTGGGAGGCGAATCCTGCCTTCAGGTTCTGCAAGGCCGCACTCAGTTCTTTTTGTTTGGAAGCCCAATCTTTCAGGTTGTTTTCCAGACCATCTGTCCGCTCGCCTAACGAAGAGATCGATTTTGACAGGCCGGGCAGCCAGGCAAGCTGACTGCTCTGGCTGTACATCGCCCAGTATCCGTATGCAGCTATAGCCGCCACGACTGCGGTCAGGAGCACGAATGCCGTCCATAAACCTACATTTCTTCGCTTGTATACAACCGGGTCGTTGCTGTACCTGAAATCATCTTCTGTTTCGGAGGAATCAAGTTCGATATCATCGAACCTGGGGCGTCGTTGCTCCCTTCGATTTTCATCCAAATGTAATATCGACATGGACCCACCTCCGGAAGATGGTCGTGTAGTGCAACAAAGTCACGAATAATCTTAGATTGCACGCACGGAGTTCCCCACTTCCTCTGGCAAGTTTGATTCCAAGCCGATAACGAGATAGTAATCAACGCCAATTCAGTCAAATGCAGTTCCGGGCTGACCTCGAGGGTCGTTGTAAACCGGGAAAGGAATACACACTGGCTGGAAATTCTTGCAGCCCTGCCGGATGCGGCCAAACTTAAGACCTTTGTTTTGAGGCTCCGATTGAAGGGGCGGTAGAAAAGAGAGGTACAGTCGCCGAAGTGTAAGAACTGATCAGCACACGCCAACTGCGGTAGCGGTCATAAGGGCACCCGCAAAATACACCTTTATGACCGCCCAGGCGACGAAACGACTTGCTCGCCGTTGTGAAGAGGAAGCTTCGCCGGTAATGGTACACGGCAGCACCGGGAAGCGCTGGCAACTACCAGTTGCTTTTCAACTTGGGATTGATGTTCAGGTCCTTGCCGGCGGCAACGTCCAACTCCTGAGACCACGACTCATAGCCCCATTTCGTGATCGAAACCAGGTGCTTGCCGATCGGGATCTGTGCCGTAGTCGGCGTGTTGCCCACAAAGTAACCGTCAACCGTAATGCTCGCCCCGGCAGGAGCAGACTTGAAATCAACAGCCAGGGTTTTTCCCGTTTTGGCCTGCTCTTCCAGCGACTTCTTCTTAACTGTATAGGTCAGATATGAAGGCTTTGGCGGAGCGGCTTCATCTTTGCCTTTTGCCTGTCCCTGGGTGTTTTGATTCTGGTTCTGGTTCTGGGCCTGGTTCGGGTTCTGATTTGCGCTCGAGCCCTGGTTCTGGCCCCCGTTTTGGCTTTGCCCCTCGCTGGAATTGCCTTGCTGCTGGCTGTTCTCCTGAGGCTTAGGGGTAGGAGCAAATGTATAAGAGGTTGAACTGGATTGCCCGGGAAATGCAGACGCTGCCGCCGCGGGCTGGCCAGCAACTCGAAGCAGGTTGGCGGTCCCTCGTGCGGTGGAACCCATACCCTGGCCCTGCGCCACCGCCACTGAAGTAAGGAAAGAAACTGCAATTACACACACAAGTTGGGGTCGCTTTGACATCTTAGTTCTCCATTCCTAAAGGAATCTCTATTCTTCCCCTCCCCGGTAACGAATGCGCCCAAGACTTCCGGCTGGCGAGAAAAAGCCTCACCGACCGCGCCGGCTGGCACCTGATTGTACTTTGAATCAACGCCCGGGCAAACTCGGCAATTTCTCCCGCCTTTTCGCGGCTGCCGCCCCTTTTCCCCAGGCGTGGGACCCTTCAAGAACCCGTAGTGCTTAACCGAGAACCTCTGGAACAGATGTTCTCATGCCACTACCTGCAGCGCCCCAATAATACCACGGATTCTCAACATTTTTAGCATCTCTGAAACATCCGCGCGTCCTGCTCAAGGCCGCAGCAAACCGCCCGTCCCTCAAAGCCACATGTGATTTCATCCAACTGAAACGACAGGGCTTCCAGCTTGGAGTGGCGGTCATCAGGCACGGCGGCAGCGGGGGGATCAAAAAAATGTTGACAGGAAAGCATCAGTA
>JAJXZM010000293.1 GCA_021780055.1 Acidobacteriota bacterium | reverse complement strand
TCTCACGGCACGCCGGTATCTTCTCAACTTGCCATCGCCTCCACCGACTTTGTAGCGGCGGACCGCGTGGCGCTTGAAACCATGAGCATTAACCCGGATTGGGTCGGTTACCTGACGTACGCCGGCCGGGTCGGACTGGGCCAGTATGATTTGCAAAAGATCGACCTGGTAGGGGGAACTACCATTGCCTCGGTACAGAAGAAGTATCGGCTCAGCGATCGCATTCAGCACGAATTGCAATGGATGGGACCGATCGCAGAATTGCCGCGCAACCTGAGCAGTCTGCATCAACCCCACAATTTCAGAGGGTAACGAAGAGTCTGCGGTGCTCAGACCCTGAGGTTCACGATTCTGATATGAGCGAAAACCGAAGACTATTTCCAAAAAACACCGCACTACGCGCGCTGATGCGGATTCCAGTGCCGTGGGTTTTCGTCCTGGCGTATCTGGCCGGCGTGGGCCTGGAGGCCGTCTTCTTTCACAGCCACTACTTCTTGAATACACCTTTCGTGAGTGGCGCCGGCGCTGTTGTCTTTCTGGTTGGCGCAGTGCTGGCCGGATGGGGATGGCTGATTTTTCGCAAGGCAAAAACCACCAGGGTCCCCGGTGAAACCTCCATCGCCATGGTCAACTGGGGGCCGTACCGCTTTACGCGGAACCCCATGTATGTAGGCCTCTTCATCGCCTATGTGGGCGAGGCTGGGATTCTCAAGCAGCTTTGCCCGGTCCTGCTGCTGCCCCTGGTTTTAGTCTATCTGAATTGGGTAGTGGTCCCCGTCGAAGAAGAAAAGTTGCGCCAGACCTTCGGAGCACGGTACGGGGAATACCAGGGCCGCGTTGACCGCTGGGTCTGACCGTGCAAGCGCGTGGGGCACGCAGTAATTCGTGATTTGCAATTCCCCTCCCTCATCACTCGTTTCTGCCTTCTGGCAATTTCTAATTGGTAATTCGTCATTTTTCGTGTAGTTTTGGAGAAAAGGAGGGGCCATGCCAAAGTACGTTATTGAACGTGATATTCCCAATGCTGGAAAACTGACTTCGGAAGAGCTAAGGGCCATTTCGCAGAAGTCATGTGCCGTGCTTCGCAAGATGGGCCCGGAGATTCAGTGGCTGGAAAGCTACGTGACCGGAGACAAGATCTACTGCGTCTACATCGCTCCCAACGTCGAGGCCGTCCGCGAGCACGCCGCAAAGGGAGGCTTTCCCGTCAACCGCGTTTCCGAGGTCACGCGGATGATCGATCCGACCACGGCGGAGTAGGAAATCTGGCGGGGCCGGGGCCATTGCACCCGTAGTTTACCCCGTGCGCCTGCGTGATTCCGCGGGAAGCTCTGGCTTCGCTGTGTTTCAAGCACTATAATGCAACCATCCGTGCTGCCCGGTCCTGCGCCACGCGCAATCTGCGGAGCCCGAAATGAGCATGATCCCCAAAGAGATCGAACACCATTACTCCGAGGTGCAGGAGTCGGAGCGGCTATCGTCAGGTATTGGAGAACTGGAGCGGCTGCGCACTGAGGCGATTCTGGCCGCGTATCTGCCGCCGCCACCGGCCGTGATCTACGATGTGGGCGGCGCGGCTGGAGTCTATGCCTTCCCGCTTGCGGAACGGGGATACACCGTCCATTTGATTGATCCGGTCGAGTTGCACCTGGAGCAGGCGCGGGCGCGGGCTGCATCGTCGGGAGTGTCGCTGGCGTCGATCAATCCGGGCAATGCGCTGCTGCTGAGCGCGCCTTCCCTGACGGCCGATGTCGTTCTCCTTTTTGGGCCTCTCTATCACCTCGTCGATGAATCAGAGCGCCTTGAGGCAATTCGCGAGTCGTTCCGCATTCTCAAGCCCGGCGGAATTATGTTTGCCGCCGCGATTTCCCGCTTCGCCTCTCTGATGGATGGAGCAGCGGAAGGTTTTCTTAAGGACCCCGAATTTCGCCAGATCGTTGCCGCAGACCTGACGTCCGGCCAGCATCGCAACCCGACCAGCAATCCGGCCTACTTCACAACTTCGTACTTCCATCGCCCCGAGGAATTGGAAAAGGAAGTCACCGCAGCGGGGTATCGGAACGTCAAGGTACTCGGTATCGAAGGTCCCGTGTGGAGTGCGGCCCGGTTCAACAGAGTGTGGCAAGACGAAAACCAGCGCAAAACCCTCATGGAGTTCCTTTCGAAGGTCGAACAGGAGCCCTCGATTCGCGGAGCCAGCGCCCACCTGCTGGCTGTCGCACGCCGCCCGAAATTAGAGGCTGTCCCATACAGCAATTCTTAAGATGTAATTTGCAATTTCTGCTTGCCGCCATCCCTCTTCACGCGCCATGGTCCCTCGGCAATCCACAATTCCTCTGCCCGGCGTGTCAGTTTTGTCCCAAAAAACTCTTTTGCATTTGGGCCGCGTGGGGTGTATAAGCCTGATCTTGGTCTCACGTTGACTGGCGGCCCCAGGGACCACAGGCTCCGCTATCGGCACTCCACCCACGGTCACCACCAGCCATGCATCTCAGTTCAATCGCTCCCTGGAACAGCGACTGAAAATATAAGGAGTGACGGATGAGCATTCGGGTGAATTGGATAAAGGCAATCTTCTTTATTTGTGCTTTTTGTCTTCTGGCGGGCGGCTCCGAGCGCGACCTGCCGCTCAGCGCCACCATCTCGCTCGCCGGGGATTAGCAGGGGCCGGGCGGAAATCCCGGTGATAAACTAGCGGCTATGGCTTTGGCGCAAATCCGCCTTGGAACATCCAGTTGGACCGGCGAGGGATGGGTGGGCAGTTTCTACCCCGCTGCCAGCAAGCCGCAGGATTTCCTTCCGCTTTACGCTGAGCGCTTTGACACGGTGGAAATCGACAGCACTTTCTACCGCATTCCCGCCGCCGCCACCGTCCGGCAATGGCGCGAGCGCACGCCTGAAGGTTTCATCTTTGCCGCCAAGGTCCCGCAAATTATTACGCATGAAAAAATGCTGGTGGATGCCGACGAGGACCTTGCGGCCTTCCTGAAAGTGATGGACCTGCTGGGCGATAAGCTTGGGCCGCTGCTGTTACAGTTTCCGTATTTCAACAAGCAGAAATTTGACGGCCTGGGCGCCTTTCTGGAGAAGCTGGAACCTTTTCTGGCGCGGCTGCCCAGAAACCACCGGTGGGTGGTTGAAGTGCGCAACCGCTATTGGCTCTCTGAAAAACTCTATGCGGTGCTTCGCCGGCACGGCGTGGCGCTGGCGCTGGTGGACCACGCCTGGATGCCGCGCCCTGCGGAACTGTTCAAAACCGGAGATCCCGTCACCGCCGGCTTTGCCTTCGTGCGCTGGATCGGCGACCGCAAAGGAATTGAAGAACAGACAAAGGTGTGGGACCGAACGCTCATCGACCGTACCGCGGAATTGCAGGAATGGATCAAGGTCCTGCGTGACGTTGGGCGGCGTGTGGACATCATGTTCGCCTACGCCAACAACCACTACGGCGGGTTCGCTCCTGACACCATCGAGATGTTCAGGAGCCTCTGGATGCACGAGCAGGCCGCACTGCTGGCAACCACACCTGAACACCCCGGCAGCAGCCCGCCGCAACAACCAGCCCTGGATTTTGCCAAAGACAAGTAAACAGAAGGCAAGACGCGCAGATGCACACTTACACCCTTGCGCCAGATTCCAACGGGCGGTAACTGCTCCACCACCTCTGCGGGAGCGCCGGACTCACCCCTGGCACCGAACCACTCCACCTGGCGGCCTTCCGGACTCGGCGTCTGCCCGCTCTTGAACTTCAGCTTTCTTACAGCCGAACCTGGCCTACCGCGCCACCGCCATAAAGCCTTTGAGGGCATGCGAGACCGTTGGCAACGCCGCCGTTATGGGCAAAGGAAACAGCATCCCCATCACCAATAGCGCCAGCACAACCCACAGGCCCAGTCCCTCGGAATTCCTGCTCCACAACTTCTTCTTAGCTGGGGGATCCACAGCACCACGAATAAAGTACAAACCACCATCTTTCTCCAGCCGATACGCCATACTCCCCCTCCCTTGACTCGCACCCTGTTGGAATTTTCCCGGGGACCCTGTCACGGGACAGGTCCTTCAACTGTGAGCACGTCTTCGGGCGTCCCCCACCCGGCGTAGTTCTACTCCCGTAATACGAATTACGGGTCTACGCCGCGCAGCCGTGCAAGGTGGTGAAGAGCCCCACGTCCACGCACCCGCCAGAACCCGCAGATCGTGCCCCCTGGCAGAAGTCTATCTTCCCGTGATACCTAAAATGGTACCTTTCTCAACAGGGAACTCAATCCGTCAGACACATGAAAAGTGGCGACCAAACACCCTAAGCCGGGCTAAGGTGATCCCCTGAAGCAGCGTCGCGTCCTTTCCGGTTACTCAGTTAGTTAAATCTTTCATACCTTCCCATTCGTTGTTCTTGTTGTGGATCGTTATGGTCCCGGTCTTCTTGGCGCTGGCCCGCTGTCAGAGGAAGTTGCCATTGTGCTCGGAAAGACTCTCCTGCAATTTACGCTTCATAATCACTGGTTTTTAGTGTATATAGTCGTTTCCTTGAGTCAGGGCCCCCTGGCAATCGCGCAATGAACTGCGGTTCCTGCCTGCTACGGGATCGATGTTTTGAACAACTGAATTAAGAGAGGCGACGAACCGATGAACTGGTTCGACCAGTCAATTATTCATTTCCTCAACTCTTTTGCCCATCGTTCCTGGTTTCTGGACGCCGTCATGGGACGGATATCCAGCAATGACTTCATTGATGGCGGCGTATTGATGACCATGTTCTGGTGGGCCTGGATAAAACACGGTGAAGAACACCGCGAAAAAAGAGAACTCCTCGCAGGCAATATCGTGGCAACCGCTTG
>JAJXZM010000004.1 GCA_021780055.1 Acidobacteriota bacterium | reverse complement strand
GTATTCCTTACCTTGGGACTCAAAGGCCCCGTTGCTGCTCTGGGCAGGTCCGTTTTCTGCCGTCGTCGAATCACTAGCCGAAGGACCACTGGCCGCAACCCAACCTGCCGTTTGAGCGGGCGCTGATGACACGGCAGGCACTTCCGTCTGTTGCGCCGATGTTTTGAGAGGGAACGCCCAGGCCAGCGTTGCCCCTGCAATCAGCAGGGTCACAGCGGCGGTCAAGATCGAAACCATCAATCGTGTGCGAGACATGTGGACCTCCTTCATCATCAGCGCTACGCGCTCGGCAAGCTGGTTTTCCCGCAGGAAGAGCGGAGCGGGCAGGCTCTCGGCCAAACGTCTTTGCCCTGCCATTTCGAGCAGTGCTTTCAGGTAAGGCCGCCGCGCATTGCTTCGCCGGACGGCCTCGGCGTCCACTACCTGCTCGCGGCTGAGCCGTGCGCTTCGCACCACCCACCAGAGCGGAAGGTGAAACCAGAGCAGCGTAAGAACCACTTCTTCAAACATGTTCCAAAGCCAGTCACGGCGTTCTACGTGCAGCAATTCATGCAGGGCGATGGCTTTTTGCAATGCCGGTTCCATATCCAGAAAACGGGCAGGGAAGAGAATGGCGGGGTGAAAAAATCCAAACGTCGCAGGGGTTGGGATCTGGCGTGAAATAAAGAACGAAGAAGATGCAGGCACGAGGCGCTGCGCTTCTCGAACTGCCTCAGGGGTTTGGTTGATTCGCTCCGCATGCCGGCGGTAAAGACACAGCCGGCCCAACCCCAGAACCATCCACGCCAGACGCAGAACGACGCCCGCAAAGATCAGCCAAAGAATAATTTCTGCCAGCGACGGGCCTGTAGGAACGGAAGGCGCCTCTGTCGCCGCGAGCGTGATGTTGCTCAGCGCGAAGCTGGGCGTTTCCAGAATTTCCGGCCGCCACGGTTGGAGCAGCGGGAGAAAGACGCACACGGCCAGGAGCGCCTGCCAGTAACCGAGGCGCACCCGTGGCACGCGAAGCCGCAACAGGCTTGCCATGATGGTTCCCACGCCGACCAGCGCCGCCGCCTGAATGCTGTAAGCTACCAGGTCGCGCAACCACAAAGGTTGATAGCTCATTGTCCCTCCTCGATGGCGCGGGCGATCTTCTCGACCTCCTCGCGCGAGAGGTGACGGTCCTCCACCAGTTGCACCATCAGCGGCTCGGCGGAGCCGTTGAAGACGCGGTCCACAAATTCGCGCACCATGCCGCGGATCACCTGCTTGCGCGGGCGCGCGGAATGGTAAACGTAGGCGCGGCCTTCGGCGGGGAGCTTCTTCAGGAAGCCTTTCTGCTCCAGGATATTCATCATAGTCATGACGGTGGTGTAGGCGATGGGGCGCTGCTCGCGCAGCTTTTCATAGACCCCGCGAACGGTGGCCTGGCGGAGGTCCCAAACGACCTTCATAATTTCAAGTTCCTGCCCGGTAAGAGTGCGGCTTGGTGTTCTCATACGCAAACAATAGTACTAATAAATTAGTATTGTCAAGAGATTTTTTGCTGCTGCCGCGCCCGGTGATAAATCCAGTTCCAGGTTTGAGCTTCCGTGCTGCCCGCGCCAACCCTTTTGACATGGGCCTCCTGGTGTGTGAAGATATCGGCGGAGAACTCCAGTGAAACAAGATCGCGTTCAGCGCTATATCGTTGCAGGCATCCTGCTTATTCTTGTTGTTGCACCTTTACTCACCGATGGCGTCAACCTGCTGGTGGACTGGCTGTGGTTTGGCACGCAGGGCTACCGGGTCATTTATAAAAACATTCTTTTTTCACAGATTGGTTTGAGCGGGCTTGGCGGCATCGGCTTCATTGTGCTGGTGGGCGCCAACGTTTACATAGCGCGCGCAGTGGCGGAGCGCTATGGCTATCGTGTCTTCCACGGCGCTATTGAGTTGCCCGGGCTCGACCGTTTTGCAGCGGCTTTCCGCTGGGTTGTGTGGCTGGCGGTGCTGCTGGTGGGCTACGCCGTGGGGCAGTGGGCGTCCTCCCACTGGCAGGATTATCTGCTGGCCCAGCACTCGGTCGCCATGAATCAGGCTGACCCGATTTTTCACATCGATCTCGGCTTCTATCTTTTCCACTTGAATTATCACTGGTTCCTTTTTCACCTGGGAATGGTGATTGTGATCTTCTGCCTGATCAGCGCAACGGTGGTCTATCTGCTGGAGGGCGGCGTATGGGTGACGCCCCGCGGGCCGAACCTCGCCCCGGCCGTGCGTACTCACCTGATGGTGCTGGGATCGCTGCTGTTTCTGCTGCTGGCCTACCGGGCGCGCCTGGCAATGTACGGCCTGCTGTATTCGTCGCGCGGCTTGGTTTACGGCGCGGGCTACACGGACGTCCACGCCACGTTGCCGGTCCTGAAGCTGATGCTGGCGCTTTGCGTTGTGACGGCGCTGGCTTTCGGGTTCGGGGCCGTGCGCGGGAAGCTGAGGCCGGCGATATACAGCGTGCTGGCTCTGGCGGCCGTGGGAATTCTCGGCGCCAACATTTACCCGGGAATCGTCCAGCACTTTGTGGTGACGCCGAATGAACTGGACAAGGAGCGGCCCTACATTGCGAACGCCATCGAGTTCACGCGCAAGGCCTACGCGCTCGACCGCTTCCAGGAACATCATTTTACTGCCGCAACGGACCTGACGGCGGCAACCGTCATGGAGAACGAGGCCACCATGAGGAACGTTCGCTTGTGGGACCACAAGCCGCTGCTCACCACGTTTGGCCAGCTCCAGGAAATCCGCACTTACTACGACTTTGTGAACATTGACAATGACCGCTACCACATCGGCGGGGTCTATCGCCAGGTATCGCTCTCGCCGCGCGAGCTGTCTTCTTCCAGCCTGCCCAGCCGCAACTGGATCAACGAGCACCTGATCTATACGCACGGCTACGGCCTTTGCATGGGCCCGGTGAATGAATACACGTCCGACGGTCTGCCGGTATTTTTCATCAAGGACGTTCCGCCGGTATCGTCGGTCCCCATCACGATCAAGCGGCCGGAGATTTATTACGGCGAAGTTCCCAACAATTACTGCTTTGTCGATACCGACCAGCAGGAGTTTGACTATCCCGCCGGCGACCATGACGTCTACAGCACCTACACGGGCACGGGCGGAATCCCAATTGACAACATCTGGCGACGCCTGCTTTTCACGCTGAAATTCGGGCAGAAAAACATCCTGTTTTCAACCGACATCAAGGACACCAGCCGCGTGATGATCTATCGCCAGATTATTCAGCGCGCCCAGCGGCTAACGCCGTTCCTCCAATTCGATTCGGACCCGTACATGGTGGTGTCGGACAACGGCTCTCTTTACTGGATGCTTGATGGCTACACCACTTCCGACCGTTATCCGTATTCCGACCCCACCGGCGATATGGGGAACTACATCCGCAACTCGGTGAAGGCCACTATCAACGCTTACACCGGCAAGGTCAATTACTACATCGCTGACGAGACCGATCCGCTGATCCAGGTTTATTCCCGGATTTTCCCCGGCGTGTTTCATCCTCTCAGTGAGATGCCTGCGGACCTTCGCGCCCACATCCGCTATCCGGAAGCCTTCTTCAGCGTGCAGGCGGCCAAATATGCTGTTTTCCACATGACGGACCCTCGCGTCTTCTTTAACAAGGAAGATCTGTGGCGAGTGGCCCGCAGCGCCGCTCGCGGCCCGGCCGTTCCCATGACGCCCTACTACACCATCATGAAGCTGCCGGAAGTGGGGCAGAAGGAAGAGTTCATCCTGATGGTTCCGTTCACGCCGGCGCGCAAGAACAACATGATCGCCTGGATGGCCGCCCGGTGCGACGCTCCCAATTACGGCAAGGTCACCGTCTTCACTTTCCCCAAGCAGAAGCTGGTCTATGGCCCGCAGCAGATCGAATCGCGCATCGACCAGGACCCCACTATTTCCCAGCAGCTCACGCTGTGGGGCCAGGCGGGATCGTCGGTCATTCGCGGCACGCTGCTGGTGATTCCCGTAGCCAACGCCGTCATGTATATCGAGCCGCTTTACCTGGCGGCGGAGTCCGGCGGCGCACTCCCTCAGTTGAAACGCGTGATCGTGGCCTATTCCGACCAGGTGGTGATGGCTGACACGCTCGACGACGCGCTCAGCCAGATTTTCGGTTCGCAGATCTCGACGCAAACGGCCCAGGCGCTCCCAACACTCGCGCCGCAGGTCAAGGGAGAAAAACTTGTCCCGTCCCCGGCGACCGCCGCACCCCCCGGTGCAGAGTCAGCGGCGGCCCTCCAGCAATTCAAGGCGCTGACGCAACAGGCCAACCAGCAGTACGAGCGCGCCCTCGAACTGTTGAAACAGGGCGACTGGGCCGGCTACGGCGACCAGATCAAGAAGCTCGGCCAGACGCTCAACCAGCTTTCGACGCTGCAGAAATAGGCTGGATTGAATTTGTGCTGCTGCGGCTTTCAGGCCGGACTGCGGGCACGTGTATGTCGGATTCAGTTTGAGCGGGGCGCGAGGAGCGTGCAGGCCTGGTGGGCTGACGCCGGATCCATGGCCTGGCCGCCGCGGTCGATGTGGCGGATGATGCCCTGCGGATCAATCACAAAGGTGGTGCGGCGTGCAACGCGCAGAAAGCTGAGCACGCCGTAATGGCGGGAAACTTTCTTTGCCGTGTCGCACAACAGGGGAAACGTGAGGCCCAGCTTTTCCGCAAAGATGCGGTTGGCTTCCGCTTTGTTCACACTGATGCCCAGAACTTGGGCGCCCATCTGTTCGAACCTGGCAAGACCATCCTGGTATGCCTTGAGTTCCTGCGCTCAGCCCGGGGTGTTGGCGTAAACGTAGAAAG
>JAJXZM010000428.1 GCA_021780055.1 Acidobacteriota bacterium | reverse complement strand
TGGCTGGCGAAGCCAAAGGACAGGTTCTGCTGCGGGTCATTCACCAGGGGCAAGGGTATTTTGTGGTGATTTCCCCTGACTCTGGCGACGGGCAGTGATGCTGTAGCTGCTTGATGGAGCCGTGGATAAACTGAAAAGCCCCTGAGACGTTGCTGCAAGCCTTGTAAAGATGTTTGAACAGGTTGGCAGCAGCGATCCAGGGGCTTTATCATTCCATCTCGGGCTATCAGGCCTGTTCAGCGGTAGCGAAGATGTGTTGGCTTGCAATATGTCGACGTCTGATGTGCGGATTGGGATGTCGTTTTACGCCATCCACGGCGGGAAACACAGTCAGAATCGCTTGTGCTGATTAAAAAAGGGGAGTTCAACGGAACGAGATTAAGAGTCCTCGGATGAAGCCGCCGAGCCATCGGACTTTTCTGCTCCAGCGGTCACTGCCGCTGACGCGCCGTGACATTTCTTGTACTTCTTGCCGCTGCCGCAGGGGCAGGGGTCGTTGCGGCCGATTTTCTCCTTGCGGACAACCTGTTGAGGTTTTTCCATGACCCCGCCGCCCACCATGCGCATTTCCGCCTGCTCACGGCGCTTCCGCTGCTGATACTGGCGGATCATGACTTCTTCCTCTTCGGGCGTTCGCATCAGGAACAGGTAGCGAAGGGTTTCGTCCTCAGTGCGGTCCATCATGTCTTCAAACATATCGAAGGACTCACGCTTGTATTCCACCAGCGGATCACGCTGTCCGTATCCACGCAGGCCGATGCCCTCTTTCAAGTGGTCCATGGCCAGCAAATGGTCTTTCCATTGCGCATCCACCACCTGCAGCATGATCATGCGCTCGTGGAGTCGCATGCGCTCAGGGCCCCAAACCTGCTCGCGCTCTTCGTAACGTTTGTGGACGATCTCCTTCAGCTCTTCTGCCAGAGGCTCGATCAACTTTTGATCGAAATGCAATTCATGTGTGCGGAGATCGACTCCGAATCTGCCCCAGAATTCGTTCTGCAACCCCTGAATGTTCCATTCATCCGCATGCTGGGTTTTTGGACAATAGGTCGTCACCAACCAGTCGACAACGCGGTCGGCGGAGTCAAGCAGATACTCTCGCTGGTCGCCACCCTGGAGCAGTTGTTTCCGCAGGCCGTAGATTGTCTCCCGCTGCTTGTTCATAACGTCGTCATACTCAAGCAGGTGCTTGCGGGACTCAAAGTTCTGCCCCTCGACGGCCTTCTGCGCGGCCTCGATGCGCTTCGTGATCAGCCTTGATTCAATCGGCACGCCCTCTTCCATGCCGAGTTTGTGCATGATTTTGGAAATGCGGTCGCCTGCAAAAATCCGCAGCAGATCGTCCTCGAGCGAAAGGTAGAATCGCGACGAGCCCGGATCGCCCTGGCGGCCGGCGCGGCCACGCAACTGATTGTCAATTCGTCGGGACTCATGGCGCTCGGTGCCGAGAATGTGAAGTCCGCCCAGGTCGATCACGCGGTCATGTTCGCTGTCGGTGGTGGCCTTAAACCGATTGATGAATTCCGTCCACTTCTTGCGCCACTCCGCGTAGGCATTGATGTACGCCTGGTAGATTTCATCCGCGGAGCCAGCAGCCGGGCGCTCCGGAGGTTCCGGATCAATGCCCTGCTGGCGGTACTTTTCCGGTGACTTGCGGAACTCTTCGCGGGCCAGGAATTCCGGATTGCCGCCCAGCAGGATGTCGGTGCCGCGGCCGGCCATGTTCGTGGAAACCGTGACGGATCCCACGCGACCTGCCTGGGCAACGATCTGCGCTTCGCGGTCATGTTGCTTGGCGTTGAGAATGTTGTGTTTGATCTCCCGCTTCTCCAACACTTCCACCAGGCGTTCGGGGTTGCACTGGATTTCGATCAGGTAATCGAGCACCGGAACCGTTTTGTCCGGAGATTGCGTTCCCAGCTTTACAACTCCGAGGACTCCGTTACTGTCCAGCGGCGCCGCTTTTGGAGCGAAATACCGATCAACGCCACGCTTCAGCAGGGCCCTGATAAATTCATCCTGAACGCCATTCGCCGAATTTCCCATGCCGGCAAAGCGTCCATCTTTCAGGATTTTCCTGACAGCCGATATCGTGACGCCGGCCCTTACCAGCCAGTTCATGGCGGGCCCGTGATTGGCCAGCAGATCGCCAGTCCACTTCTCCAGCGCACGTCCTTCCAGTCCTGCCTGCTTCAGCAAATCCTGGAAATGCTGGGGCAGGAATCCGGCCTTGCGCAGCTGCGCGCTCAGGCGCTCCGACTTCTCGATGGCGATGGTGCCCACCAGCACGGGCTGGCCGCGCAGGTGGTACTCCTTGATTTCCTCGATGGCGGCGTTGAACTTTTCGCGCTCCGTGCGATAGACCACGTCCGCGTGCTCGTAGCGGATCAGATCGCGGTTGGTGGGAATGACCACCACTTCCAGTTCGTAGATTTTTTCAAACTCAGCCGCTTCGGTTTCCGCTGTACCGGTCATGCCAGCCAGCTTGTCATACATGCGGAAGTAATTCTGGAAGGTGATGGTGGCGAGCGTCTGGTTTTCTTTTTCGATCTTGACGCCTTCTTTGGCTTCGATAGCCTGGTGCAGGCCGTCACTCCATCGCCGGCCGGGCATCAGCCGCCCGGTAAACTCGTCCACGATGATCACTTCGCCGTCTTTCACCACATAATCCTTGTCGAGAATGAACAGCGCGTGCGCCTTCAATCCCTGATAGATGTGGTGGATAAACTCCATGTTGGCGGGGTCGTACATGTTTTCGAGCCCCAGCATTTTTTCGGCCTTGGCGATGCCGGGCTCGAGCAGGCTGACGGTCCGCAGCTTCTCGTCAATTTCGTAATCGTCTTTGGGCTTCAGGTGAGGGATCACCTTATCCACGCGGTAATACTTTTCCGTGGATTCTTCCGACGAGCCGGAAATGATCAGTGGCGTACGCGCCTCGTCAATCAAAATCGAGTCCACTTCGTCCACGATGGCGTAGTGGTGCTCGGGCTGCACGCAGTCGGCCAGCTCAAACTTCATGTTGTCGCGCAGGTAATCGAAGCCGAACTCGTTGTTGGTGCCGTAGGTGACGTCGCAGCTGTAGGCGATGCGGCGTTCTTCGTCGTCCAGGTCGTGGACAATCACGCCCACGCTCAGGCCCAGCAGGCGATAGATGGGGCCCATCCAGGCGGCGTCGCGGTTGGCCAGGTAGTCGTTCACCGTCACCACGTGAACGCCCTTGCCTTCCAGCGCATTCAAATAGACGGGCAGGGTGGCCACCAGCGTCTTGCCTTCGCCGGTCTTCATCTCGGCGATCTTGCCTTCGTGCAGCACCATGCCGCCCACCAGCTGCATGTCAAAGTGGCGCATGTTCAGTGTGCGGCGTCCGGCCTCGCGGCACAGCGCAAAGGCTTCCGGCAGCAGGTCTTCGAGCGTCGCGCCGTCGGCCAGGCGTTTCTTCAACTGCTCGGTGCGATGCGGAAATTCCGCGTCGTCAAGCTTCTGCATCTCCGGCTCAAGCGCGTTCATCTCCTCCACGCGCGCCTGCAAGCGCTTCAGGTCGCGCTCGTTCTTTGTTCCGATGATTTTACCGAGTCCGGTTTGAAAATATGTACCCATAGTCGTCAGTGGAGCCTGCGCCCCGTATCTATCCCATCCATTCTACCTTTCCGATACCTGATTGGTAAAGCTTGCAGGCTCTGCTTTGGAATCTTGAATCTGCAATTTTGAATCGATTTTGCGCCCCCGCCGCGCCTGAATTTCGGCTTTTTCTTCGTCTCCCGCTGGTTGTTCAGTAGCCGACGGACTTAACCGGATACTGGCGGTCAAACGCCCCTATCTGAGGCCCAGCGGTCGAAAGGCGAGCAGAAACTACTGGTTGCCGCTCGCTGCTCGGATTACTCGCTCAGCCTCAGTGGCGACTGCGAGGATATCGGTTGCATTGTGTATTTCTTCGAATGTCAGGATGGAATCTTTGATTTTCGGCACGACCAAGCAGCTATAGCCTTCCTTCTGTCCCCCGGACACGCGGGCGTTCTCGATGCACCTAGAGAGCGCCCTGATGGAGTCCTTATAGTTACCGGCTTTGGCCTCGAGGACAGCTAGGTTGTAAAGGGGAAGTTCCGGTCCAAAATCGTCATCCGAGGCATCGATGGCATGCAAGAGAGCGCTTCTCGCACCCTCGTGGTCGTCCTGCATCATAAGGAAGTAGCCGAGGTTGTTGCTCTCCCGTGCTTCAGGGGTCGGATCATATCTAAGCGCGAAACCGGCGTGGCGGCGTGCCTCTTGGGCATCATGTTTCTCGACGTAGTGGGACCGCATCTCAGCGTAGTGCAGGCCGGCTAGTGATTTTCTAATCCTTTCGTTTCCGGAACGCTCGACATTCTTTGCCAGCGTTTCCAAGGGTATCACGCGCAGTTCCTTGCGTTGGACATCCAAATGGAGACCTAGTTCTAAAGCGCGATGGGCCAGCACGGAAAGGCGCTGCAAACACTCGTCAACGGCCGAGTTGTGCGCTGGGCTCTCCCCGTACATGAGCGATTGGCTAGCAAGGCCAACTTCAGAGAAATTGACATTTACGACCGGAACCCGGCTCTCGCCTTCAAAGCGCATCATCAAGGTATAGAGGTCAATTGCTAGAACCCCACCGACAGAAAGTGCGTCATCCCCTGCAGGCCCACCTCGTTCCATCTGCTCAAGGATTTTGTCAGGCTCCCCTGACAGGGGGGTCACCATCAGGCCTGCGGAGAAGTCCAGACCCTCAATACCCTCAACAGCTGATATCAGCCTGACGTGAAAGAGTAATCCGGGGGAAACGTCCAGAAAGTGGATGCCGACATCTTGTTCGCGCGCATAGTATTTTGTGT
>JAJXZM010000383.1 GCA_021780055.1 Acidobacteriota bacterium | reverse complement strand
TCAAGCTCAGCGGCGTTCTCAAAAAAACCGAGGCGCGGAGGAAACACCAGCCCGCCACGGTCGGCCAGCAGCAACTCGTCGGGATGCTTTGGCGTTTCAGGCTCGGCCTTCTGGGCGGGAATCAGCGTGCCGTCGCGGTAAGCCATTTCCATCTGCATGTAGGAAATTCCGGTGCCGGTGCTGGTGCGGGCCGAATACTGCACGGGGAGCCGGGTGATGCGGACCAGTTCCCACAATCCGTCCAGCTCGCACTGGTGCGCGATGAAGGAGTTGCGCAGATCGACGTGAAGGCGGCCTGCCAGCGTGGTGGCGCTTCCTTTATAAAGGATGCGCCCGTAACTCATATAACTGCGCGAACGGCTGCGCCCAACCGGCGACTGGTCGCGATTGAGGCTGAGCTCAAAGCCGAGCCGCTGCGCCTGCCGCATCAGGGCCGGGAGCAGCGTGGAATCGCCCCACTCGGTGACGATCAGGTCGGGATCGTGCGCGCGCAGCAACCGCTCAACGCCGCGGGCCACGGGTTCGTCGGAATCCTCGAGCATCTGCTGCTCGCCGTCGATTTCCGCCAGCAACGCGCCGCGCCGTCCGTGTTGAGGGTCCACCTGCGCCAGACCCTCAAGGCGCAGGTGCAGCGTCCGTAACGGCGGTAACTCGTAGTCAATGGCCCATTCGTTGTCGCGGCATTCGATGGCGCTGACGAGCGTGGCGGACTGGCTTGCGATTTCAATGTCCACCCGGGCCAGCGGGAACACGTTCTTTTGCCAGCAGTAGAGCGGCGCGAGCATCAGGTCAGAGTTGTAGAGCGTGAAGCGCGTGTCATAGCGGCGGACGAAACGCGCGATCGCCGCAAATTGCGCCGGATGATGCACGGTGATTTCAAGCACCCGGATGGGCCGTCCGTCCCAGATGCTGAATTTTTCCACGAAGGCGCAATGGACTTTCGCGCGTGCCGCCAGCACGCGGCCCAGTTGGCGCAGGTGCGGCTCCGCTCCCTGAACGTAAAAGCCGGGATGGAACGACGGGTCAATCAACCGGAGGCGTTTCTGGTTCGGCTGAATCAGCCACAACGTCATCCCCGCCGGGGAAGGGTAGAGATCGAGAATCCATCCACTGATTTTCAAGGTTGATCCCCAGTCGCGCTTCAATCGAGCGCAGTCGGATTTCATGATCGAGGCCCACGGCCACATTGATGGCGTCCATTGCGTGCACCGGAAACTCGTACGTGCAGGCCTGGATGTAAAGCCGCACGCGGTTGAACATGGCCTCAAAATGCGCGCGTTCCTCGCGGCGCAGCGCGCGCCCGAAAACGCGCTCCCAGTTCAGCATTTCCTGCTCAATCAGGTCACGGAAGGTTGCAAGTGTTCGCCCCATGGTTCACCTCATCCTGCCGTTGCCGCGGGCGGGCGCAGGCGGGCGTTCGCCGGGCCGCGCTCGCAGATCAGATTCGGCCGGCCATCTTCAGCCAGGCTGAAGCGCCACACCTCGCCAGCCGCGCGGCAGGTGCGGGCAAAAAAGTTTTTGCGGGCCGCGCCGGGGGTAAATGTAGTCGCGGCGGAAAAGATCGCAAGGACGATCGGTTGCTGCGCCAGGCGGACAATGTTGCCAAGCGCCTGCTCAAATGCCACGCGCGCGTCCCAGTCGCGAATGTCTTCGTCAAAATAAAGGTCCGGCAGGGCCGTCACCACCAGAACGTCGGCGGGGAAATCCGCCAGAAAGCGCGGCACTCGCGCAATCAGCTCCGTGAGCTGGAAGCAGGTGAAGGCGCGTGCAATCTGGACCTGGCGGTTGAACCGCTCAAAGGGAACGTTGCGCTCACGCGCCAGCCGGGCCAGCAATCGCGGGTCGGCGGAGTTGGCGCCGTCAAGGAAGAGCACGCGCTTGCCCTGGAGCAGCAGCCGCGGCAAAAAGTAGTGGCTCAACTTCGGCACATTGCCGGAGCCATAAAAAACCGCCATGCCCTGTTCAGGGAAGGCCCAGGGCGTTGTCCAGCGGGGCAGGCTGGAAGCGGGTATCGTGGCTGCCGCCGAAGATGGGTCTGGCGCATCATTTTTGAACAGGCTTGCCTGCCGATCGCCGTGATTCTTATTGATAAGTCGTTGATAAAATTCACTTTGTTTATTTTCTGACAGTGCTGAGTTCATTGCATTCTCGTTTTGAGGAACTTACTACAAGGCGATAATAGGCGAATAAAAAGCGAAAGTCAAGGGGAGTGTAGCGACGTATCTCGCCAGATCCATCTCCTCAACCTGCAGCCGCCGGAAGCGCCATTGGAGCTGTGGCGGATGGCCAAGGCGGTGGATCAATCGCGCTCTTTTCTCCAGACGAAGGCGAAAAATTTGACCATTGTTTGCAAATAGTTGCAAGGGTGAACGCCGGAGGCCGGGACCGGCAGTTTCCACACGGCTGCATGACTTTCTGACTAATAGTCGGGAATTTACCTACAGAGGATTGGGGAATTCCATGGATTGTGCGGCCCTGATTTCAAGGCTAGGCTGTAATCGATTTCCAGGGACAAGTTCCGACTTTACTGCGAGTTCTGACCTCATGCTGCCGGAAAAGCCGTACAGTTCCCCGGATCGGAGGCCATGATGATCGGTACGACTTCACAAACCGAAACTGCTTCTCAATATTCAAAAGCGGTTGAGCACCCTGTCCGCGTTCTGGTGGCGGATGACCATCAGATTGTGCTGCAGGGTTTGAAGACCATTCTGTCCCGGGAAGGGCTTGAAATTGCCGGTGAAGCCTCCAATGGCTCGGAGGCGGTTTCCCGGGCTATGGATCTGCAGCCTGACCTTGTTGTCATGGATATCAGCATGCCTGTGATGACAGGGATTGAAGCGGCTGCGCAAATCCGCAGGGCCCTTCCTTCCGCAAAGGTGATCCTGCTGACGGTGCACACGGAGAACCGGTATATCCTGGAGGCGCTGAAATCCGGGATCCGCGGTTACGTCCTTAAATCGCGAGCGGCGAGTGAACTGATTGAGGCAATCCACGAAATACTGAACGGGAGAATCTATCTGAGCCCGGGAATCTCCCAGACCGTCGTCGAAGCCTATCTGCAGCAGAATTCAGAGGAGAGCGAATCGCTTACGCACCGCGAACTCCAGGTGCTTCAACTGGTGGCCGAAGGCAGGACTACCAAAGAGATTGCGGCCTCGCTGGGCGTCAGCGCCAAAACTGCGGATTCTCACCGAAGCAATATCATGCACAAGCTCAACATGCACACGGTGGCGGAACTGGTTCGATACGCCATCCGGCGAGGGCTTGTCCAGCCGTAAGGCACTAGCGCAAGGTCAGACAGGTATTTACCCTACAGCTTTCCGGCATTTTCCCCCACCAATTGGTGTCTTTGCCCAATTGTAGATGTATTCCCATGCACATATGATGACGTTTAAGAAGATTACCAAGTGAGTTTGACTTGTTGAAGTTTGTTGGGGGGAATGGCTTCACGCCGGGCACTTGAAAACAGACCGGAGTGAGGTTGCAGTCAAGAGGAGGGGGCTTTGACAAATATAGTTACGTCGATAGATGGTTTTGCGTGGAAGGCAAAGCAATCCAGACCGGAAACGCGTCCTGCGCCAGTAAAGAATGAGAATGGTTTTGTGGCCGTCAGCAGTGTGATGAGGGACATCCGCAACCAGATTCACCAGATTGCGGAATTCGACATTCCAGTATTGCTTCTGGGTGAGAGTGGAACAGGCAAGGGCGTTGTCGCCAACATGATTCACGAATTGTCCGGCCGTTCGGCCCAGCGGTTCATGAAGATCAACTGTGCGGCGTTGCCTTCCGAACTGCTCGAAAGCGAGCTTTTTGGATACGAGGCTGGCGCATTTACAGGAGCGAGCAAGGCAAAGGCAGGGAAGTTCGAAGCTTGCCATCGCGGGACAATCCTTCTGGACGAGATTGCCGAAATGCCGATTGGCCTTCAGGCAAAGCTCCTGCACGTTCTTCAGGACGGGGAGTTTTCGCGCCTCGGCAGCTACACCTCGACGCAGGTGGATGTCAGGGTTATTGCTGCGACCAATGCCAGGATTTCCCAGGCGATGGCCGAGGGAACCTTCCGCCGCGACCTTTACTATCGGCTGAACGTCTACACCATTTTCCTGCCACCCTTGAGGGAGAGGCGGGACGACATTCCCGCGCTGCTCGACCACTTTATTGATCACTGGTCCGAGCAGATTGACCGGCCTCCGCTGCCGGTTTCAGACCTTCTTCTCGAAGCCTGCATGGAGTACTCGTGGCCGGGCAATATTCGCGAGATTGAGAACTTTGTCCGCCGCTACCTGATTATCAGAGACGAAACCCAGGCGCTCCGGCAACTGCAGCAGGAGGGGCCTGCGGTCTCGAGCGGCACGCTGCAGATTGTCCACCGGAACGACAATGTGGCAGAATCGCAGCCGGGCGACCTGAAGCAGAAAGTACGGCGCCTGAAAGAGGGAGCGGAAAAAACGGCTATCACGCGCGCTCTCGCAATGACAGGCGGGAACCGAACAGAAGCTGCCCGGCTTCTGCACATCAGCGTCAGGGCGCTTCAATACAAGATCCGGAACTTCGGCGTAGATTATCCGGGCGTTCGTACCAAGCCCAGTCCGGTCACCGAGATTACAGCGACTTTTGGACATCAGGTTTAGGTCTCTTCCCGTGAGGATGTGGTCCTGCCGTCATTAAACCCCTTGAAAAGGGGTTGGGGGCGGCAGGTTGCATCTCGAACGCCGCATATGCCGCGAAAGTTGAAGTAAAACCCTATAGTATTCGTCAGCCATCCCATATGCCCGTCCTGTCGGCGGGATATTTTCCCGCTGTCTATCCTCAAATCCAACTCCAAGCCTGTTTGGCGGAAGACTCGCCCTGCGCATGCCGGCAA
>JAJXZM010000249.1 GCA_021780055.1 Acidobacteriota bacterium | reverse complement strand
CGATTCGATCCGAACTCCTCACGGTGAAGCCGAGGGAATCCTGGGCGGGTCGGCGAGTTTTTTCTCCGTTGCAGCAAGCTGGTTTGGCCCGGTTAAGGTGGTTGCGGTCGTCGGTGACGACTTTGGCGACGAGCATCTAGAGGTCTTCCGCCTGCGCTCCATTGAAACCACGGGCATCGAGCGAGCCCCGGGAAGAACGTTCCGATGGAAAGGCGAATACGTGGGCGACATGAATGACGCCAAGACCCTCGATGTCCAGCTCAACGTGTTCCAGAATTTCAGCCCCAAAGTTCCTGAATCTGATACATCGACCGAATTTGTTTTTCTCGGCAACATCCATCCGAAGCTCCAACTTCACGTTCGCCGTCAGCTATCCAAGGCTCGACTGGTGGCATTGGATTCCATGAACTATTGGATTGAGGGCAGTCCGGGCGAATTGAAAGAGACTCTTTGCGAGGTGGATGCACTGGTGATCAATGAAGGCGAAGCCCGTATGCTTTCAGGCTGCCAGAACCTGCTGAAGGCCGCGAAAGAAATTCAAAAACTGGGGCCGAAAATCCTGGTGATCAAGCGAGGGGAGCACGGCGTCACACTGTTCAATAATGGCTCCGTATTTTCAGCGCCGGCCTATATGCTGGAGGAATTCAAGGACCCCACGGGCGCGGGCGATACATTTGCCGGCGGGTTCATGGGGCACATTGCCCGCACAGGCGACCTTTCTGAAAGCAATTTGCGACGTGCTATCGTGTACGGTTCCGTGATGGCAAGTTTTGCCGTCGAAGAATTTGGTCTCAAACGCCTCCTGGGGTTGACGCCTCAGGAAATCGAAGGACGAGTGCGCGAGTTTGCGCAACTGACCCGATTTGATGTCTGACCGGCCTTACGCCGATTCCACACCGCTTCAGCCGAATACAATCCTTCCAGCCGGAGTAGCGCTGGCCGTCTGTGCCGCTATTCTGGCAGTGGCTCTCGGCAGCCTTCATTTTTTCTACACACGCGGATTGACGCAACTCTACGGCGACACAATCGCTCACATGGAGGGCGCCCGTCGCGTTTTTGACTCCCTTACGCCAGGTTTTGCAGAACTAGGCAACGTCTGGCTACCTTTGTTCCATTGGCTGGCCGCGCCGCTGGCTATCAATGACCACCTTTGGCGAACCGGGCTGGCCGGCAGCCTGGTGTCAACGGCCGCCTTTGCTGTGAGCGCCTGGTTTCTTTTCCGGCTGGCCATTGAAATGAACGGAAGCGTTGCAGCCGGTTTCATAACGCTTTCCGCGTTTCTGCTTTGCCCCAGCATGTTCTATCTCGCCGGAACTCCGATGACGGAGCCACTGGCAATCATGTGGGCTGTTCTTGTGGTTTATGGCCTTTTCCGTTACCAGATGAGCGGCCGGACGCTCTGCGTAATTGGTGCTGCCGTTTCGGCCTTCTTCGGTACGCTGACCCGCTATTCCGCCTGGTACGTTCTGCCGTTTGCGGCGCTTTTCGTGTTTTTGGCATATAAGAAGCCTTGGAGACACCGCCTGCGCAGCGCGTTGCTGTTTTCCGTAATCGCTGGCGCGGGCCCCGCGCTCTGGATGATTCACCAAGCGGTTACCTATGGCAATCCACTCGAGTTCTACAACGGGCCGAATTCGGCGGAGGCGATTTATGCCTACCAGGTGGCAACTACGGCTTTTCGCTATCCGACTGACGGCAGCATCGTGCTTTCAGCACGATACTACCTTGAAGACCTAAAACTCATCCTGGGCCCCTGGCTCCTTATACTTGCGCTTCTTGGGTTATTAATGTGGATCGTTGAGCGCCGCTTTCGCGCACGGCGCGCTGCCACGCTGCTCTTGCTCGTACTGTTTCCGTTCTACATTCAAGCGATGGTGGGCTCTGGCGTGGCATTGTACGTTCCCGCGTACTTCCCGCATTCGTATTACAATTTGCGGTACGGGATTGAACTGCTGCCGGGAATCGCACTGCTGACTTCTTTTGTGATGTCTCCGTCACTCTCAAAGCATTGGCGCTCGGGGCTGCTGGCGGTTTGTTTTGCTGCCCTCGTCTCGCAAAATGTCTGGATGCTGGCCGGCGGTGCACGCAATCTTCCGGTGGTCAAGGAAGGAATTCTCAACACTCCCTGCAATAGTGGCCCTACGAAGGCACTGATCGCTTTCTTCAGACAGCATTACGATGGTCAACGGATCCTGATGGAATCCGGAGAGTGGCCCTGCGTTGCTCCCACACTGGACATTCACTATCGGAATATCCTGTGCACGAACAACCTGAAATATTGGCGGCAGCTTCGAAATGGTGCACAGAAACTTGTGGGTTGGGTTGTCGCTGGCGAAAACGATTCCGTTGACATCCTGATGCGCGCCTACCCGGGGGCGTTTAAAGACTTTTCGCCCGTATATCACAGGGATTTCCCACAACAGCAGAGCATCACAATTTTTCGCCGCACAAGCGGATAAGCAGGCCCGAGACTATCTCCGGCACAAAACTCTTAATTAACAGGCGGAAAGCGAATCATGTCGACAACTCCAAAGTTCAATTACACAAAATTTCACGGCTTGGGCAACGACTTTATCGTCACGAACAGTCGAAACCTCTCCAAAGACCTCAACACTCTTGCGCAGTCCATTTGCGAACGGCGTACGGGGGTTGGCGCTGACGGCTTTCTGGTTGTCTCGAAGCCCCGCAGTACGTCCAATCAAGCCCGCGTCCGATTCTTCAATGCCGATGGCAGCGAAGCAGAAATGTCCGGGAATGGCATCCGATGCGCCGGGGCCTTCCTGATGCGGGAAAATCCCAGGCGAAAGAGCCTCCGAGTAGAAACGGCATCGGGGCTGAAAATATTGGAGCTGACATCTGCGCATTCTCAGGCAAAACAGGGAAGATGGGACTTCCGCGTCAACATGGGCAGGCCCATTCTTGAACCTGAGAAGATACCGTTCATTGCCGGCAAGCACCCGGTGCCGGTCATAGGTTATCCGATCCGGACGACTCACGGCGTGCTGGCGGCAACGGTTACATCCATGGGCAATCCGCACTGCTCGATTATTATTGAAGATTTTGAGAGCATTCCCTGGCAGGACGTTGGCCGAGAGATTGAGCGCAATCCGCTATTTCCGAATCGGACCAATGTGGAGTTCGTGCGCGTTGTTTCAAAGAAAGAGATCGAAGTCCGTTACTGGGAGCGCGGGGTGGGGAAGACCATGTCTTCCGGTACCGGCTCGTGCGGAGCTGTTGTGGCTTGCATTCTCAATGGCTTTACTCGGCGAGCAGTCAAAGTCCGCACGCTGGCTGGAACTCTTGAGGTTATGTGGCCGGAGGATAAGGAAGTCCTGCTTGCCGGCCCTGCGGAATTGATTACAGATGGCGTCTATTTCCCGCCAATATAGACGGACGTTCAGATAAGGACTCCGCTCTGCGGGGCAACGCCTATTTTTCAGCCTCGCCTGTCATGGGAACAAACTTGACGGGAAGAAGGTTCTCTTTCTTGAATCCTTTTGCTGTACGGCTCACGCGTGTAAGCATCTGAAAGTCCTTCCCAACGGGGAGAACAAGCCTGCCGCCCTCCGCCAATTGATCCAGGAGCGGTTTGGGAATGTGGTCGGGAGCGGCTGTGACCATGATTCCATCGAAAGGGGCCGCATCGGGCCAGCCCCGATAGCCATCACCGGATCGAACTTTTACATTGGCATAGCCAAGCTGTTTCAGTCGCTCGGCCGCCTCCTTGGCCAGAGGTTCGACGATTTCAATGGAATAAACTTCACGAACCAGCACGGAAAGCACTGCAGCCTGATAGCCTGATCCGGTGCCAACCTCCAGCACGCGATCTCCGGGTTTGAGCGCAAGCGCCTCTGTCATGAAACCAACAATGTACGGTTGTGAGATGGTCTGTTCGTAGCCGATCAGAAGTGGAGTGTCAAGGTACGAGTAGGGTTGCATCCCCGGCGGCACAAAAAGATGACGTGGAACTGTGCGCATCGCCTGCAACACGCGTTGATCACGGACGCCCCGCGCAGCAATCTGTTGCTGGACCATGGCCTGCCGCGCTATGCGGTACGCCTGCGGATCCTGGCTAACAGGTACTTCGGAAACTTCCGACGGAGGCGACTTTTGACAGACGGTACTGGCAGCAGGAAGAATAAGAACGCCGGCAATCGCCAACCAGATTGCGGCCTTTTTCGCATACTTTGTGGGCATTCAAGGCCTCGCACAAGTTCGCAGATTTCCCGCCCCACACGTTCTTTCCGATCAACTGTCTGCTACCCAAATCCTTATCTGGTTCAAGTATGTCGGGGTGTTTTGCACCCCGGCAGTGACAACGATCACTGCGCGCTGTGCAATTTTGAAGTGCAATGAGAGGTCCTGAAAAACAGACAGCTTTGGCCAAGATGGACAAGGTTATAATGGGCATAACCGAATTGGAAAAGATGCAGACAAGTATGAGTCCTGCCGCAACTGGTCAGGAGGTTAGGTGACGCAGTTCAGAAAAGCAGTGTGGTGGGTAGCAATCTCGATTCTGGCTGGAACTCCTCTTGCGGCACAGACAGAACATCAGCAGCACCATCCGCCGCAGGACGCCGGCAGCTATATCGCCGCCCTGGAAGCACCGAGCCGCGACGCGTGGCAGCAGCCTGAAAAAGTGATGGCAGCCCTTGCGTTGAAGCCAGGCGAGAGTGTGGCGGACTTGGGCGCCGGGCCGGGCTATTTTACGTTGCGATTCGCGCGGGCCGTGGGACCATCTGGCAAAGTGTACGGCGTGGATATTTCGCGTGAAATGCTGGAGTATCTTGAAAAGCAGGCTCAGGCTGACAACCTTAAGAATATTCAGACTGTGCTTGCAGAACCACACAACTCCAGGCTCCGAC
>JAJXZM010000386.1 GCA_021780055.1 Acidobacteriota bacterium | reverse complement strand
TGCCATGCCGCGCATTGTAACCCTGCTGCTCCAGCACAACAACCAAATCTTGGCGCTGTCCCGCCACACTTTCACCACAGGCTGCTAGGGGTTGTCATGCCAAAATTGCCGCACTGAGAAAATACTGCTGGACTCTCGGCATGGATGGAGGCAGGATGAAGAAACCAACCAATTCTAAAAGCCCACCGGGAGCACCACGCTTCAGAGCGGGAAGGCGTGTTCAGTGTGGGCAAAAGGGGCGAAGATGAAGAAAATTGCATTGACTCTGGCAGGAACCCTGATTTTGCTGACGGCTGCCTGCAGCCAGCAGCCTTCCAGCACCAGTTCCCAGTCGAGCGCAACGACAGAGCAAAGCCAGCCTGCCGCCTCCGCAAACACCGCGAACTCTTTTTCGGGTGAGGTCATGGACAGTATGTGCGCAGGGATGGGCGGCCACGATCAGATGCTGCAAAGCGGAAAAGTCAAGAACGCAAAAGAATGTACCCTGGAGTGCGTGAAAATGGGCGCCACGTACGTGCTCTATAACGCGGCGACGAAAACAACCTATCAACTCGACGACCAGAAAACGCCCGAGCAATTTGCCGGGGACAAAGTCACCGTCAACGGGACACTCGACGCCGCCACGAACACCATCCACGTCGAGAAAATCACGGCCACAACGTCCTGAGACCCATCAGTTGTGGGCGCACAGGGGTGCTCGTTTCATTCCGGCTGTGCAATCATTTTGTCCTTACTGTTCCCCTCTGCGTTTCAGAACGGGGAGTGCGTGGTGGTGTGACCGTCTTCCACGCGCCACCATTCATCATTTGCTGTTAGGTTATAATGGCTGTTAACTTTCAATCGAACGGTGTTCATATGCGATACAACAATATTCTTGAAGCCATCGGGCGCACGCCACTCGTCAGGCTCAACCGGCTGGGCCGCGGTTTCAAGGCGGAAATCTATGCCAAGTGCGACTACCTGAATCCGGGCGGCAGCGTCAAGGACCGGATCGGCATCTCGATGGTTGAGGATGCCGAAAAGCGCGGGTTGCTGAAGCCCGGCGGCACTATCATTGAGGGGACCTCCGGCAACACGGGAATGGGGCTGGCCCTTGCGGCCGTCATCAAGGGCTACAAGGCGATCTTCACCATCACAGACAAGCAATCCAAGGAAAAGGTTGACCTGCTGAAGGCCATGGGCACCGAAGTGATCGTGTGCCCCACGGCGGTCGCGCCAGACGATCCGCGCAGCTATACTTCCGTAGCCAAGAAACTCGCCAAAGAAATTCCTAACTCTTTCTACGCCAACCAGTACGACAATCCCGCCAACCCCGCCATTCACGTTGCAACAACAGGGCCGGAAATTTGGGAGGACAGCGAAGGACGCATTACGCACTTCATCGCGGGCATGGGGACCGGAGGGACCATCACGGGCATTGGCCGGTACCTGAAGCAGCAGAATCCTGGAGTGAAGGTTATTGGCGTCGATCCCATAGGATCGATCCTGCACGACTTCTTCCACCAGGGCACGATAAGCAAAGCGGAGACTTACAAAGTGGAGGGAATCGGCGAAGACTTTTTGCCCAAGGCCCTCGACTTTACCGTGATTGACGACGTCCTCCAGGCAACTGACAAGGAATCGTTCCTTTGGGCGCGCAAACTGGTCCGCATGGAAGCCATCTTTGCCGGCGGCTCCGCCGGTACAGCCATTGCCGGAGCCATGAAGGTCCTGCCTTCTCTCACGGAAAAGGACTTTGTGGTGATCTTCATCCCTGACACAGGCATGCGGTATCTCAGCAAGGTTTACAACGACGAGTGGATGCGCGACAACCGCTACTTTGAATCGGGATTGCCGCTGACCGCCGCGGACATTGTGCAGGCCAAAGCGGAGATGGGCCAGCCGCGCGAACTGGTAAAGCTGGCGCCTTCAGATTCGCTGGATGAAGCTCTCGACCGCATGCAGGCCAACGATTTTTCGCAGCTCCCCGTGTTTGAACATGACACGCCCGTCGGGGTCCTCTACGAAGACGACATCCTGGACCTGACGCTGCAGGGCAAGGACTTCAAGAAACTGGCCGTCCGCGAGGCTATGCGCGAGGCTTTCCCCGTGCTGCCGCCATCGGCCGTCATAGACCAGGTCACATCCTGCATTACACGGGATTGCCCTGCCGTTTTCATTGACCTGGGCGAGCACCAGTACGAGATCCTGACCAAGTACGACCTTCTCCATGCGATTGCGCGCCTGGTCCGGCAGCCACAATAAAGGGGATTGTTCGCAGTTTGACAATTCCCTGGCCGCATCTGAGAATGCTATTTAATCCATTGAGAAAGATGATCGGGAGAAGTTATGAGCAAGAGAATCAGTCCACAGCAGGTTCTGGAGGCGCTGAAGGGCGTCGAAGACGCCGCGCAGCAGAAAGACATCGTTTCACTGGGCTACGTCAAGAACATCGAGGTCGCTTCTGACCACACGGTGGTTGTGATTGAAATGCCGAAGGCCGGCCCACCAAAAGCGAATTCCCAGCTTGCCGCCGCCATTCAGAAGGCGGTTGAGGCCATTGGCGCGCCGAGGGCGGAAGTTGAAATCGCCACGCCCTCCGCAGCACCGCCAAAGGTGCAGTCCAACCTGATTCCGCAGGTAAAGGCCACCATCGCGGTGGCCAGCGGGAAAGGCGGCGTCGGCAAATCGACCGTGGCAGCCAACCTCGCCGTGGCGCTCTCCCGGCAGGGAGCGAAAGTCGGGCTGATGGATACCGATGTCTACGGGCCCAGCATTCCGGCCCTGATGGGTGGCAAGCAGGAACCGCACATCAACGAAGGCAAGCTGGAACCGCCAGTCGAATGGGGCATCAAGATCATCTCCATGGGTTATTTTCTTCCGCAGGATGAAGCCGTCATCTGGCGCGGGCCCATGCTGCACAAGACCATCCAGCAGTTTCTGGGCGACGTCAACTGGGGCGAACTCGATTACCTGGTGATGGACCTGCCGCCCGGCACGGGCGACATCCAGTTGAGCCTTTCGCAGACCATTCCGCTGACCGGCGCGGTCATTGTTTCCACGCCCCAGGACCTGGCGCTCGATGTGGCCTGGAAGGCCATTGCCATGTTCAACAAGCTGAATATCCCCATTCTGGGAATTGTCGAGAATATGAGTTACTATGTCTGCCCGCACTGCGGCGTCCGGGAAGAGATTTTCGGCCACGGCGGAGCCAAAGAGGCGGCGGACCGGTTGGGGATTCCATTTCTGGGCGAAATTCCGCTTGACCCCAAAATCCGCATCCAGAGCGATGCCGGCCGGCCGGTTGCGCTTGACTTGAATTCGCCGCTGGCCGAGGCTTACGAAGCTGTGGCAAAGGCGCTGGTTGAACAGGCAAGCCGCGCCGGCGAACAGGTACCGGAGATCCTTTAGGAGTGCGGGCGTGGTCTCAACTCCCAAAACCATCCGGCTGCACGGCGAGGGTAACACTCTGGCCGTCGAATGGGCCGACGGGCATCACAGCGCGTATTCGTACCAGTACTTGCGCGATCGGTGCCCGTGCGCGACGTGCGCCGATTCCGAGCCTCCTCCGGCATGGGAAGCCGGGGCGCTGCCGATGTTTGGTTCGGGGCCGCTGAAACCGGAAAAAGCAGAACTGGTGGGGCGCTACGCGTTGCAGATTTATTGGAGTGACGGGCACTCTTCCGGCATCTACACATTTGATTATCTCCGTAATCTCTGCCCGTGCACCGATTGCGAAGCGGCACGCGACAAGGTCCAGTAACGGGGCGTAAAACAGTTAATTCCACTAATTCAAGATAAGAGAGAAGTGTCTATGATGATCACTCGCGCTTCTTCGATCCTCCTGGGAATGGCGTTGGCATCTCCATTACTCATTCTTGCGGCCGCCGGCAAGCCGTCACAGCAGTCATCCGCACACGGACTGCTGGTGATTGATAACAAGGGCAACCACACCCTGGGAATCGTTGACCCGGCGGCAGGCAAAGAAATTGCCACGGTCACCGAAACCGGCGTCACCGGCCATGAGGTGGCTGTCTCGCCCGACGGCAAGACGGCATACGTCCCGATCTACGGCAATTCCGGCGTGGGGCAGCCGGGGACTGACGGCCAGACCATTGACGTGATCGATCTCGCCAGCCGCAAGGTAGTGTCCACCATCCATCTGGACCGCCCCTTGCGTCCGCATTGCGCGCATTTTTCTCCCACCGACGGGCTGCTTTACGTTTCCACGGAACTCGCGGACTCCGTCACCATCATCGATCCCAAAACCAACAAAGTTGTGGGCTCCATTCCCACCGGACAGCGCGAATCGCACATGCTGGCTTTTTCCCATGACGGCCGGCGGATCTACACGGCAAACGTCGGGGCTGGAACGGTATCCGTCCTTGACGTTGCCTCGCGAAAGACCATCGCTGTCATTCCCATCTGCAAGGAAACACAGCGGATTGCCGTCTCCATGGACGACCGCTACGCCTTTACTTCTGACCAGCACAGCCCGCGCCTGGCCGTGATCGATACCCCCACCGACAAAGTGGCGCGCTGGGTGGAACTGCCCGGCATCGGTTACGGCACGGCTCCCACGCCCGACGGCCGCTACCTGGTGGTCGCCGTTATCAATAAGAACCAGATTGCGGCGGTGGACCTGAAAACCTGGAAGGTGGTCCACACCATCGACGTTCCGGCGGCGCCGCAGGAAGTCGTGATGGGACCGGACGGAAGAGTTGCCTTTGTCTCCTGCGACCGCAGCAAACAGATCGCCGTCATCAATCTTCACACCTGGAAAATCGAAAAGAAAATCGATGCCGGTCCGGGATGCGACGGCATGGCATGGGCGGCTGTGCAATAGCTTTATCATCGCGCCCTCGGCGATTTCCCGTTTAACAATCA
>JAJXZM010000098.1 GCA_021780055.1 Acidobacteriota bacterium | reverse complement strand
CAGCGGCAGGAAACCGAGAGCCGCCGCCAGTGCGGTCATCACGATGGGCCGCAGGCGCCGCCGGCCCGCCTGCACTACAGCCTCCTTCGCACTGAAGCCCGCCGCCCGAAACTTTCCGTCCGCATCCAGAATCAGAATGCCGTTCTTGGCCACGATTCCGATCACCATGATCAGTCCCATGAAAGAGGAGATGTTGAACGTTGTTCCCGTAATGAAAAGGGCGAGCAGCACTCCGGATGTGGACAGAGCGGCGGAAGCCAGAATGGCGATGGGAGCTGAGAAGCTCTTGAACTCAAAAAGCAGGACCAGAAAGACAAAAATCACTGCCAGAAACAACACCATCACCAGGTCGCGGAATGACCGCTGTTGGGTCTGGTAGAGCCCGCCGTATTCCACTCGAATCGATGAAGGGAGGCGCAGCCCGGCTATCGCCTGCTTCACAGCGGCGATGCCATGGCCCATGTCCAGTCCTTCCAGTCGCGCCGTCACGGCGACGTATCGCTGCTGGTTGTCCTGCAAAATCTCTGTCTGGCCGGGCAGTTCCGTCATTGACGCTAGTGCCCCCAGGCTGGCCAGTTGCCCCGTAGGGCTGATCAGCAGTGTGTTGTTTATTGCGCTGACTGACGAGCGGGCCGTTTCCGGATAACGAATACGCAGCGTGTAGGGCCGGTCATTCACCACCACTGGCTGCGCCGCCGGAACGCCGTCCAGCATGGCCTCGGCTTCCGTCACAACGTCCTGTGGTGTGAAGCCCGCGTTCGCGGCCCTGGCCATATTGATGTGGTAGGTGATGGCCGGACCGCTGGTGGTCGAATCAATGCCGTTGTCGATGTCCACGACTGGATGCGCGCCTCCCACCTGGATGTTGCCGATGGCGTCCGCCACCTTGGGCGCCCATGAATTCAGTAGTTCCCCGTCTGGGGAGAACAGTTCGATAAAGATCGGCTGCGGTGCGCTGGTCAGGTCGCCGATCATATCCTGGAGCTTCTGGGTGAAATCCACCTCCACTGCGGGTTCCTGCTGGTTAATTTTGGTGCGGATTTCGTTCATGATCTGCCACACGGTGCGGCTGCGGTTAGTTCTGAGGTTAACGGAAATATCTCCCGTGTTCGCTTCCGTCACCGCGGCCAGGCCCAACTGGAGCCCAGTACGGCGAGAGGTGCCCGCAACTTCCGGCACCGAGCGCACGATTTTCTGAATATGGTCAATCATGCGGTTCGTTTCTTCGAGCGAACTGCCCGGCGGTGTCACGTAATCGATGATGAAGCTTCCTTCGTCCATCTTGGGTAGTAGGTCGGAGCCGATGTGACGGTAACAGAAGAGAGAGATGACGACGAGGACCACGGCCAGACCCGCCAACAGCCATGGGCGCTCCAGAGCCCTCCGGAACCAGCCCTCGTAAAATCGAATGACCCGGCTGATGGTGGCACCCATCGAGTGTTCTTCGTGCTCCATCATCCGCCGCGCGTCAATCTGCTCGGGCGTAAGCGTATCAGAAACCCCCTGAGGGCTGTTTATCCCCGCAGTAAACAAGGTACCTTTACGTCCCGCATCGGTTTCAATCCCGCTGTCCGTTTCAGCTTCAGTTTCAGGTTTGTGGCGCAGCAGGTGAAGGCATAGATTGGGGGTCCAGGTAAGCGCCAGCGTGAGGGACGCAAACAAGGCCACGCCCACGGTGATAGCGAGCGCGCGGAAGAAAACGCCGGTCACTCCGGTAATGGCAATGAGCGGCACGAAGACCACGATCGGTGTCAAAGTTGAGCCGATGAGGGGCACAGTGAGTTCTTTCAGCGTGCGTGCCACAGCCTCAAACCGGTTCTCGCCCGCCTCGCGACGCAGCACCACATTCTCCACCACCACAATGGCGTCGTCGATGATCAATCCCACCGCGGCTGCCAGGCCTCCCAGCGACATCAGGTTGAAGCTTTCGCCCAGCACTTTCAGCGCAATGAAGGTCAACAGGATGCTGATGGGAATCACCATGCCCGCAATGAAGGATGATCCCCAATCCTGCAGGAAAAGCACCAGAACTCCGGATGCCAGGATGATGCCGATCAGGATCGCGTCGCGCACGCTCCTGATCGACTCTCCCACGATCCACGACTGGTCGTAAAACGTGCTCACTTTGATTCCGGGCGGCAACGCCTTCTCGATCTTTGCAAGCTCTGCCTTCACTTCGTTGGCCACCTGCATCGTATTACTTTTCCGTTGCCGGTTGATATTGATCAGCACGGCCGGCTGGCCGTTGGCAGTCACAATAGTGTAGTTTGGCGCGGTCCCGGCGGAAACGTTCGCCACGTCCCGCACGTAAATCGGGTTGCCGCTCGGATCTTTCTTCACATAAATGTTGGCGATTTCCGGCGGATTGTGGACCTGGCCGCTGATCAGGTCAAGGTACAACTTGTGATCGTGAGTCAGCAGGCCGGGCGATTGGATCAGGTTCGAACGGTCGAGGGCGTTCAGAATGTCGGAAATAGTCAGGCGTGTCACCAGCATCTTGGCCGGATCGGGTGAAACGTGGAACTCCGGCACCTGTACCCCCTGGATCAGAATGCTGCCCACGCCCGCCAGGCTGTTCAGCCGCGGCTTGATGTTGTAAGTGGCCAGTTCCCACAGTTCAGTTTGCGGGACCGTCTTCGAGGTCAGGCTGTAGCCCATAATGGGAAAGCTGGAAAATTCCAGCCGGTTGGTTTCTATCCTCACCGTCGGCGGCAGGTCCGGCCGCACTCGTGAAATCGCCGCATTCACGCGCGCGAGCGTCTGAAACATGTCCACGTTCCAGTTGAAGAATAGGTCGATTTCCGCCGACCCCCGGCTGGTAATGGACCGCACGTCTTCAATCCCCATCACGCCGCTGACCGCCTCCTCCAGCGGCCGCGTGGTCGTCACCAGCATCTGGTCGATCGGCATCACGCCATTGTCGGCGGCGATAATAATGCGCGGAAAATCGGTACTGGGGAAGACGGCAATCGGAATCGTGAAGGCGAGATATCCGCCAATCAGTGCCAGCGTGATGATCAGGAAAATAATCGGTTTGGTCCCCCGCGCAAACCAGTAGGAGGAGGCGTCTTTGTCACTCGCGCCGGAGGCGTCGGAAAAGCCGGGATTGGAGTGGGTGTGGTTATCCATGAAGAGCCTGGTACTTTACCTTGGTGCCGTCCGGCAGACCGTAGGCGCCCTGGCCCACGATCAGGTCTCCTGTTTTCAGTCCCTTGGTGATTTGGATCTTGCCATCCTCTTCGATTCCCGTTTCGACTTTCGTCTGATGCGCGACACTCGTGGAATCAATCACCATCACGTAGGGGCCGGAGTCGGAATCTGACTGTAGCGCCGAACGCGGAATCACCAGAGCGTCCGCGACCTTCTTCACTAGGATGGTCACTGTCACCGTCCCCCCGGGTTTCAACTGGTCTCCGGGATTGCGCGCTTGAACCCACACCTGCACCGTGGTGCTGTTGGGGTCAACTGCCGGGCTTACCACCGTCACCTTCCCTGCCACCGGCTTCTCCTGGCCCGGCGCCGAAATCTCCGCAGTGTCGCCAACCTTTACCAGTGCGGCCTCTGATGCCGGGACATGCGCGCGCGCCACCACCTGGGACCGATTCATGATTGTCAATAGCGGTGTACTGGTGGTGGCCATATCGCCCGGGAAGAGCGGCCGATCGGTCACCACACCGTCAATAGGGCTGCGGATTTCGGAATACGAAAGCTGTGCCGCAGCGCTGTCGTATGCGCCTTTGGCGGCATCAAGTTGTCCTTGTGCGGCTTTCAGTTGGGCTTTCAGTCCGACGGATTGCAGCTTCTCAAGCTGTTGCTCAGCGGATTGCATCTGCGCCTGCGCCTGCGCGAGCCCAACCCTTGCCTGGTCCAGTTGTTTCCCCGCCAGCGCACCCTGCTGATACAGCTTCTTGCTGTTGTCGTACAATTTCTGTGCAGCCGCAAACGCCGCCCTGGCGCTTTCCGCGTTGCCCTTTGCCTGAGTGATCTGTTCCGGAAGGTTGGCGGCGGCAATGCTCTCGTAATTTGCCTGGGCCTGTTCGTAGGCGCCCTTGGCGCCGGCGGCTGCTCCGGCAAGGTCGCTGTTTTCCAGCACCGCAAGCAGTTCACCGGCGCGGACGTGGTCGCCACGCTCAACGTAGAATTTCTTTACCGGAGCGCTGATTTTGGGCACGATCGTAGCCTGGTTGAGAGGGTAGAGGACTGCTTCCGAGCTGACCTGCTGCTGGATTCCCGCCCGCTCGACGCGCACCGCCTGCACCGTGACCAACGGCTCGCCTTCCGGCGCTTCCTTGCCGCCGCACCCTGCCAGTATGAGCGAAACACTCATGGCCAGCAGGGCGAGCAACCGGGTATGAAAGCGAGGTGGTGGTTGGTTGGGCATCGGTTAGAAGCTCCCCGTCAGCGTCTGGAGGTTGGCAAGCGCCACGCGATAACGCGCCAGGCCAGACGCGTAACTGTCGCGCGCCTGCGTCAAAGTACTCTGAGCGTTCAGCACATCCAGCACGGTGGCATCTCCTGACTTATAGCGCAGCATGTTCAGTCTCAGGCTTTCTGCTGCAAGGCTTGCCGAATTTTGCAGCGTGGCCAGTTCCGCCTGAGAGGTCCGCGCTTCATTATAGTAGGAATAGAGGTTCTTCAAAACCTGCCGCTGCGCGTAGCTCAATTCCACCTGTGCCTGGTGCCTCTGATACTGGGCCTGGTGCAGCTTGCTGATGTTTGCGCCCCAGTGCCAAACGGGCACGTTCAAAGTGGCCGTTACAAAAAAGCCCAGGTTGGGCAGGCGGCCAGCTTCGGGGAATGCGCTCGCCCGGCTGCGCAACGCAAAGGCATTGGCCTCAATGCCATAATCGACATCGAAGGAGAGCGTCGGGAGA
>JAJXZM010000281.1 GCA_021780055.1 Acidobacteriota bacterium | reverse complement strand
CTGCCGCCGCATCCCGTCCGCCGTCACCAGGAAGGCTACCATACTAGGCCACTAAAGTCAAGCAAATTCCACCGACGGCTGCTTCAGCGCCTGAAGCAGGAAGGCTAAACTAGGAAACATGCGTCCTGGTTTCGAGCCGGAGGTTGGACAGGCTCGCTAGAAGACTGAGAACTCATCACTCTTCACAAACAATACTCAATTCACCCGCCAGCGTCCGTCCTTCGGAAAGGTTGTGTCGCCAGTACGAAAGAACCTCCATCCTTACGCTTCTCATTCGCGCAGAACCGTGTAAACGGAGGCGATAATATTTCTTCAGGGAAAGCTTGAATGATCGGCCTGCTCCAGTGCGCTCAATCTTGCTTTCGCTTCCGAGTTACCTTTCGCGGCCGCTTCCCGGTACAACATTAGGGCTTGGGCCTTGCTCGCCCTGACTCCAAGCCCGCGCTCGTACATTGATCCGAGAGCGAACTCGGCGTCAGAATCCCCCTGCGCGGCGGACTTGGAATACCAAGCCAGGGCTTTCGAGTAGTCCCTGGGCGTTCCTGCGCCTCCCTCATAAGCCGCGCCCAGGTTAAATTCGGCATCGGCATCTCCTTGCGCCGCCGACTTCCTCAACCAGGTGATGCCTTGTGCACCGTCGGGCTGAACACCTATGCCCTCAAGGTAGTCATATCCCACAAAGTCCTCGGCCGTCGGGTGGCCCTGGCCAGCCGCCTTCATGTACAAGGCAAATGCTCGAGCATCATTTTTAGGAACGCCCAAGCCACGCGCCCAGGCATAACCCAGGTTGAATTCTGCATCCGCGTCGCCCTGGACCGCGGATTTTATAAGCCATTGGAAAGCTTTCGTATAGTCCTTTTGAACCCCGATCCCATTGAGGTACATCACGCCTAGCTCGTTTTCGGAAGCCGGCTGGCCAGCCTCTGCTGCTTTCGAAAACCAATTGAACGCGTTCTCAGGATTCTTGGCCGGGCCCTCTCCGGCCAGGTACAGGAAGCCTAAATCCTCCTCAGCCGCCGCATCCCCTTGAATGGCCGCCTTCTTGTACCACGCGAATGCTTGTGCGGTGTCCTTCTTGACCCCAAGCCCTTTGAAATACATATCCGCTATCGCGACCTCCGCATCCGTGTCGCCCTGGGCAGCGGACTTGGAGTACCATGACAACGCTTGCGCGTAATCTCTTGGCACGCCGCTTCCGTTTCTGTAGCTATCACCCAGGTTGGATTCGGCCTCGTCGTTTCCTTTCTCCGCCGCCTTCAGGTACCATTGGTTCGCGATTGAGGCGTTGGCTGGGACGCCTTGTCCCTCCTCGTACATGATGCCAATGTAGTTATCGGCGAGCGCATAGCCCGCCGCTGCCGCCTTCCTGTACCACATCATGGCATTTGCGTAATCCTTAGGTACGCCATCTCCATACTGATAGACATAACCGAGGTTAAACTCCGCTTCTGGCTCGCCCTGGGCCACCGCCTTTAGGTACCATTGAACAGCCTCCATCCCGTTTCTGGCCACGCCGATGCCGTGCTCGTGGTAGTAACCCGCAGTATCCTGAGCCGAGGCATTGCCATCTTGGGCACCCTTGAGAACCCACTTAAACGCGGTGGCGTCATCTCTTGGCACACCTTCACCATGGTGGTACATATAACCCAGTTCGTTTTCAGCGTCCCCGTAGCCCTGCGCAGCAGACGCGCGGTACCATTTGAGGGCCTTCGCGTAGTCCTTGCGGACGCCAATTCCGTGCTCGTAGAGGAAACCCAAATTGTATTGAGCCGTCTCACCCGTGCACTCGGCGCCTTCGCGGTACCACCGGATGGCAGCCGCATAGTCTTTCGCCACGCCCTCACCGTGCTCATACATCCAACCGATCTGATTTGCGGCACCGCAATCGGCCGGAGCAGCCATCTGATACCACTTGAGGGCTTCGGCATAGTCCCTTTTTACACTAAGACCATTTTGATAGAGCCGACCAACAAAGTTAGCGGCGTTCCAATCCCCGGCCATGGCCTCTTCCTCCAACCATTCGAGCGCCTTCCTGCGCTCATTGTCGGTTCCGGATCCTTTGGCAATGAAGTCATAGACGCCGTGAATCGCAGTGCCGAACCTATTGCCCGGCAGTTTGAGATACGAATCAAGGGCACGATCATCATCTCTCTTTACCCCGATTCCGTGATGGTAGAGGAAGGCCATCAGCAATTCGCCGTGGGCGCTTCCCCGCGCGGCGGCCTTGCGGTAGGGACGGGCCGCCCGCGTATAGTCTTTGGGATTGCCCACGCCGCTCTTGTATGCTGCTTGAAGATAAGATTCACCCGCAAAGCTCCCGTTCGATACGGATTTCATGTAGAGGGCAATCGCCCGCCGCGGATTCTTCCGAACAACATATCCCTTTTCGTAAAAGTAGCCCAAGCAGGCCTGACCGTAGCCATTGTCCTCGCTGTTGCCTTTTGCGGCTTTCGACGCCCATTTGAGCGCTTTTTGATAGTCCTTGGCTACCTCGAAACCTACCATGTAATCGTGAGCAACAATGCCCGCGGCCGCTGCGTCACCGTCCTCCGCCGCTTTGTGATACCATGCGAAAGCTTTGGCATTGTCCAGCTCGACCCCATCGCCGTTCGCGTACGACCAGCCCAGATGGCCCTCGCCGTCTGCGTTGTGCTGTGCCGCTGACTTTCGAAACCACGCCAGGGATTGAGTGTGGTCCATAGGAACCCCGGTGCCATTCAGATACGCCCAGCCAAGGTTATCCTGCCCCATCGAGCTTCCCGCCTCTGCGGATTTTTTGGACCACATGACACTCTGGGCGTAGTTCCTTTTGACGCCTTCTCCCACCTCATACATCAACCCGAGGTGTGCCTGCGCATCCGCGTTGCCCAATTTCGCGGCCATTTCGAACACAGGGAACGCCTTGCGAAACTGCTGGCGTTTGTAAAAACCAATTGCCATTCGGTCGAGTGCCGCAGCTCGCTTGCGGTTGTCGCGCGTCGAGTTCATACGCTGCCGTCCGAAAATCCCGTTGAGCCATGCGCCGTGCGCGGGCCCCGTACCCGCGATCAAGCTGAAGACGCAAAGCGCGAAAGTCAGCTTCAGGCGGGAACGATTTCGCGCCAAAACTCGGGCCGCAAGTGTTTTTAGGGGGTTTCGCATATTCAATCCTCAGGATGAGCAGGTCCGGCGTGCGCTTGACCAGGGCGGGCTGATCGGGGAGCCGCCGTCTCGATTGACGTCAAGCAAGATACTTTGTAGAGCGTTGAGAGTCAAGGGAAAGGCTGGGCTACGCCTCGCACCACGCGCTTGTCGCTCCCGCCCGCAATTCGTCTTCATCTCGCACGGCGGCAGGTGACCCTCATCACATCCGGGTTGAAGAAAGCACGCTACTTTGAAGGTGTGAGCAAGGAAGCGTCCCAATCCCGGGGCGTCTTTCGGAACCTGTTTGTTCCAGGGAACTTAGTCGACGGGTCCGATAGATGATCGGGGCCCAGGAGCGCAGCCATGGCAACTCCCCGGTGGCCGGGCCATCCGCCCCTCCCGCGCAGGAACAACCACGTCCGTGCGGATGGCGACACCGTTTTCCATGTCCGAAACGTCACCAAGGTCTACCGGATGGGTGAGGTGGAAGTCCACGCACTCCGGGGCGTCAATCTGGATTTCTTTCCCGGCGAATTCGTTGTGCTGCTGGGACCTTCTGGAAGCGGCAAGACAACTCTTCTCAACATCCTGGGCGGACTGGACGTGCCGACGTCGGGCAACGTCCTTTACCTCGACCATGACATCACCTCAGCCAGTGAAGCCGAACTGACCCGTTACCGCCGCGAGCACGTCGGATTCGTTTTCCAGTTCTACAATCTGATCCCGAGTCTAACGGCGCTCGAAAACGCCGCGCTGGTAACCGAAATCGCCGAAAATCCGCTAAGCCCCGAAGAATGCCTGAGCCTTGTTGGGCTGGAGCAGCGGTTCAACCACTTCCCTGCCCAGATGTCGGGCGGCGAGCAACAGCGCGTGGCCATTGCTCGCGCGATTGCCAAGAGGCCGGAAGTGCTGCTGTGTGACGAGCCGACAGGCTCACTCGATTACCCCACCGGCAAGGTTGTGCTGGAGGCCCTGGCGCGCGTGAACCGCCAGCTTGGGACCTTTACCATCGTCATCACGCACAACGCGGCGATCGCAGGCATGGCCGACCGCGTGGTCCGCATCAGCAGCGGTGAAATTATAGAGATTCAAAAGAACGAGAAGAAGATTGAACCTTCTGAACTCTCCTGGTGACGGGTAATGACAGCGCTCGACAAGAAACTCGTTCGCGAACTCCGCCTGATGCGAGGGCAATTGATCACCGTGGCGCTCGTGGTCGCCTGCGGCATTGCCACGTATGTCACCATGCGCGGCTCCTACGAGTCTATTGCTGCGGCGCAGCAGGAATACTACAGCCGCTATCGCTTTGCGGAGGTTTTCGCCCACCTGAAACGCGCACCAGACTCGCTTGCGGAAAACATCGCCGCTATTCCCGGAGTATCGTCAGTGCAAACTCGTGTGGTGGTTGAAGTCACTCTCGACGTTCCCAATCTGCCGGAGCCTGCGCTGGGCCGCATCATCTCCATTCCAGAGCGCCGCGCGCCCATGCTGAACGACCTTTGCCTCCGCCGAGGGCGTTATATTGAACCCGGCAGCCGTGACGAAGTGCTTGCCAGCGAAGCCTTCGCAACAGCCAACCATCTGGAAGTTGGGCAGGCCGTCGGCGCCGTCATCAACGGCCGCTGGGAACGGCTTCGAATCGTTGGCATTGCAATCTCGCCCGAGTACGTCTATGAGATCCGAGGTGCGGAGGTCTTCCCGGACAACAGGCGTTTCGGGGTTTTCTGGATGAGCCGCAAATCTCTTGGCCCC
>JAJXZM010000423.1 GCA_021780055.1 Acidobacteriota bacterium | reverse complement strand
CCTGCGGCATCTCCGGTTCCGGTAGGCACTCGCCAGGCCGGCAGCCCATCTCCGAACCCTGTTCCCATTACAGGAGCGTCCTACAGTGAGGCCCAGGTTTCCGGTGTATGGGATATTGCGGCCAATATTTTCACTCAATCCGACAACATTCGGACGCTTGACTCGCTGATAGATCGCACGAACGCGCTCTCAAAATCCGCGAAAGATATCCGTGCCCCCCTGTTGGCTCGATTGAGAGAATTGTTCAAGGCGAGCGATCAGCTTGCCGCCCAGGCTGACAATGCGGGGCCGGCTGAACTCGCCCAGGAGACCAAGCAACTGGATGATCTCTCGGTGCTGTTCAAGCAGATCACGTCGGTCAGCATTCCCTTGAGTAAACAGTCTGTATTGCTCGGCCTCTACGCGCGGAATCTTGCAAACTGGCGCGAATCGATTGACGGCCGCCTCAGCGCCGATTGGAGGCACTTGGGCGTGCGGGTGGGATTCCTCGCTCTGGTCCTTATCGTCATCTTTCTGTCAGCGGAAGTTTGGCGGCGGGCCGTTTACCGGTACATTCATGAGCCGCGCCAGAGGCACCAGTTCCTGCTTCTCAGAAGGTTTGTACTCTGGCTTGTGATCGCGTTGATCTTTGCCTTCACCCTCGCCGGAAAGCTCACATCCATCGTGACGTTTGCCGGCCTGCTCACCGCCGGTGTGGCCGTGGCCCTGCAGAGTGTAATCCTCTCCGTGGTGGGCTATTTCTTCCTGATCGGCAAATTTGGCATCCGCGTCGGCGACCGCGTTCAGATTGGCAACGTCACGGGTGAAGTTATCGAAATCGGACTTGTCCGGCTTCACCTGATGGAATTAGGAAGTGGCGGGTTCGGTACTCCCACAGGCCGCGTGGTTGCGTTCTCGAACTCGGTCGTATTTCAACCATCCGCGGGCCTGTTCAAACAGATTTCCGGCACGAGTTTCATGTGGCATGAAGTCCAGCTCACCCTGCCCCGGGCTGTTGATCTTTCTCAGATCAGAGAGAAACTGCTGGGAGCCGTGGCCGGCGTCCTGGGAGACTACGGCAAGGAACTGGAAAGCCAGTACCGTGAAATGAAACGGACGGTTCACTCTGCTCCCGACGATGGCTTACGGCCGAAAATCCAACTGCACGTCCTGTCATCATCTGTTGAGGTTGTGATCCGCTACCCGGTTGATCTGCGGCACGACGCTGAAATCGATGAGAGGGTCTCGCAGGCCTTACTGAAAGTTGTGGAAAGCGAGCCTGCACTGAAGGTGCCTGGCGCGGCCCTTCCGGAGATCCGCCTGCGGACCGATCTCTCCAGTGTTGAAACTACAAGTTAGTGACTGCAGATTTGTGTTGTTTTTTAAGTGAGCTCTTGCCAACCGTGGGCAATAGAATGGATCCGGGCAATTGGGCGGTCTCCTGCGCTTGCGCTGCAGAAATGCGCAGGGCGAGTTTGCACACTGCACCATGATCGGCAGCGCCCCTTTTGCTGCGTCAAGTGCATCAAGGGACAGCGCTGGAGCAGCGCGTGCGCTTATCAGTGAATCCGTCAGGAATACACTAGCAACAACTCTATTCGAATGCTGCTATTTTCCCCTCAAGATACCCGAGAGCAGCTTCCAGCGAGGTCCGGTAACGCGGATGCGTTGCCGCGGCAAGCTCCTGCTGGACGCGGGCCCGTGAAAGCTCAAGGCTCTCCAACTCTCGTTGCCGTTGCTGCTGTTCAGGGGTTATCTGAGGAAGGTGTGATTCTATTTCTTTTGATTCCGTAGTATCCATTTGTTCTTCTACAGCCTTACTACTCCAACCTCTTGCCATAATTGAATAGTATGCCACAAAAAACCGAAATTGAGGACGGTGTCGCAGTGCGAGGGCCGGTGGTTTACAGCGGGCGCAATCGGGCGTTCCACCCGGCAAAGCGAGCTCACTGCGGGCGCCCAACCAACCCGCTGCCGTGAACGCGACCGATGGCTACGTCAAGCAGCGTGTTCGAAACAACCTCTGAGCCCGGAAGCGAGATTTGCAGGTAGTTGCTGGAGAGCGCAGCGGGGGCCCCGTCCTGCACTTTGTGCAACACTAAGGCGCTCAGGCGTTGCCCGATCTGTGCCTGCAGAAAACGATCGCGCTTGGCTGTGATCAGTGACTTCAGTTCGCGAACCCGTTCGTGAATGCGTCGTCCGTCCACCTGCTCAATGCTTGCAGCCGCGGGCGTTCCCGGGCGCGCTGAATATGGAAAGATGTGGAGATAGGTAAAGGGAAGTGATTCGATAAAGCGGAGGCTTTCGGCGTGGTCTGCCTCTGTCTCGCCTGGAAAACCCGCCATGACATCCGCTCCGATTCCGCAATTGGGCATCCTCTCCCGGATGGCCAGGATGCGCTCGGCGTACTGCGTGGTCCAATAACGCCGGTTCATCATCCGCAGGATCCGGTTGCTGCCGCTTTGCAGCGGGACATGGAAATGGTGGGCCATTCGAGGATCTGTTGCCACCAGTGCAATCAGTTCCGGGCCCACGTCCATCGGCTCAATGGAACTGATCCGGATCCGCGGAATACCGGTTTCGGAAAGGACTCGTTCCACCAGACCGAGAAAGTTGATGCTGCGACCGAGGTCGCGCCCGTAACTGCCCAGGTTGATACCCGAAAGCACGATTTCCTTGTAGCCGTTCTGCTCGAGTTCGCGGACCTGTTCGATGACTTTGTCGGGCTTCATGCTGCGGCTCTCGCCACGTACCTGGGGGATAATGCAAAACGAGCATCGCGCATTGCAGCCATCCTGGACCTTCAGCGTTGGGCGCGTTCGGTCGTCGCAGAAAACCGGAGCAAAGTGAAACGTATCCCCTATTTCGCCAACGAGCACCAGCGGCTGCTCAGGCGCCGTTTCCATTTCAGCAGAGGGCGTGCCGCCATCCTGGGGTCCATCGTGAAAAGACAAACCCTCACTTGCCGTAAAGGTGTTCGGATTGCCGGTCAGAATATTCACCAGAGTGTGTTTGTGGGAGTTCCCGACCACCCAGGTGACGCCCGGGAGTGCGGCGATTTCATCCGCTGCGCGTTGCGCGTAGCAGCCGGTAACCAGGATTTTGCATTGCGGGTTCGAGCGGTGGATGCGCCGGATTACCTGACGCACCTCGGCGTCTGCCGCGGCGGTGACTGTGCAGGTGTTCAGCACTGCCACTTCGCTAGCCTCTGCATCCGCCTCGCTGAATCCCCTGGCCATCAGCTGCCTCTTGACAGCAGCGCCGTCAGCATGGCTCGCCCTGCACCCGAAGTTGATAAGGTGGAACGTGCTCATTAATCTCTCATGTTATGCGAACTGGAGGCGGTAATACCAGCGCGGGATGAATTTTTTGGGGTTTGATGGGGGTAGACCCAAAGCATGCACAAGTCGTGCCGCTCTGGGCCCAGTGTTAAGCAGTAGAGATTGCCGGGATCGCGATACACTTCCAGCTTGTGTATTCCACGCCTGCCCCCGGGCGCCATACACAGCATACCCTTATCCCTTTTGGGCAGAAAAAGAGGCGAATAGCTGCGATTAGATCAAGCCGGAGATCCTGCGGCTCGACGCTGTTCGAAGCATTCCCTGCAATAGACGGGTCGTCCTTGAGTTGGCTTGAAGGGTACCGTTGTTTCTTTGCCGCACTGCGAGCAAACGGTGCTGGTCTCCACGCGCCGATGGCCCTGCCCGTTCAGCAACTGACTTCTTTTTGACTTACAAGGCTTACAGCGCTTTGGCTCGTTCTTGAACCCCTTATCCGCGAAGAAAAGTTGTTCGCCAGCCGTGAAAACAAATTCCGCCCCGCAATCGACGCACTTGAGGACCCGATCCCGGTATTCCATGACTTGCCCCCCTAGCTGACCAGTCCCGTGCCCGACAGCAAACTACCCCTCATCCACCATCAGGATCAGTCGTGGTCATGCCTGGCCTTTTTGCGGGCTCTTTTCCGCGCCAAGGCCGCTTTGACTCGCTTTTTCTCTCCTGGCTTCAGATAAAAGGAATGCTTTTTGATTTCCTTAATGATGTCCTCTTGTTGCACCTTTCGCTTGAAGCGGCGGAGGGCGCTTTCTAAAGACTCTCCCTCCTGAAGTCGAACTTCGGCCAAACGATCAACACCTCCATTTCATAATGAAATTAAGGAAGCTTACTTTTCCTCTGCTTAGCACGATTCTCACCCAGAGGTGAAGGGTAAGTCAAGGGCATTTTTTGACGAATTTGCTTTTGGAGTTTTGCGTTGCCCGCCAAGGGTGACAACCATAAGTAGTGATCTTGACCCTTTTCGCGCCTTATGTTACGGTCAGATTCACTCTCCGACGCAGCTTCGGGCAGTGCTCGATGGCAGAAATTCTAAGAGTACACAAACCGAACTTCGACCTTGCGCTGGAGTACTCAGCCCGGTTGATCCTTTCAGGCAAGGTCGTTGCGTTCCCCACGGATACGGTCTATGGCCTGGGCGCGGACCCATTCAACCTGGCCGCGATTACGGAGATTTTTCGGATCAAGCACCGGTCGGCCGAGCGCCCTATTCCACTGCTGGTTTCCTCTATCGACCAGGCGGCCGATATGGTGGATGATCCACCCCAGCTTTTCTTTACTTTAGCTAAGAAATTCTGGCCAGGTCCCTTGACAATCGTGGTTCCCGCTTCGCGCCAGATCCCTTTGAAGCTGACTGCGAACACCGGCCGTGTCGGCATTCGCTGGCCGCGTTATCCGCTGGCCGAGGCGCTGATCGCGGCCGTAGACCGGCCATTGACGGGAACGAGCGCAAACCTCTCGGACCATCCTACCTGCTCGACAGCGGACGACGTGGAAAAGCAACTGGGCGATTCCCTGCCGCTCATCCTGGACGGCGGAAAGACGGCAGGCGACGTGCCCTCGACGG
>JAJXZM010000019.1 GCA_021780055.1 Acidobacteriota bacterium | reverse complement strand
TTCAAGCAGGACAGATTTGCCAATCAACGCAGCGCCCGCTGCCGTGGATGTCTTGCGCATAAAATCTCGCCGCGATATCCCGTCGTTTCCCATGTTAATAAACCTCCCCTTGTGACATGTGAGCTTCTGCGTTGCTGCGGGCAGTTACACGATCTCAATTGGAATTCAAACCGCAGTTCCTACGTGCGAATGGTCCTGGCCTTCTCGTCCCAGACGGCCTCCGCCTTGTTGAAGTAAGAGTGATTGGCCAAATGGCACGCAATCGCTGTCCAGTTGCCGAACACCGGACCTTCGTCGCAGGGCTTGCGGGTCCGGACAGCGTTGAGGAAGTTCTCCATGTGTGCAAGGTCCTCATCGTAGTTATCCGGCGCACTGAAGGTTTGAGATCCCTCGACAGTAGTCAAAGAGCTGAGCGGCGGCGCCGGGTGTTCCTGATTCCACTTTGCCCAGTATTCCTCGCGCAGTTGTTTGGGCCAGCCATCAACAGAATAACGCTCAGGTTGCGGACGAGTGTCCTCCGGAATGAATGTAACAGAGTCTTCGCTGTGAATATCGAGAGTCCCCTTAGTCCCGTAGACCCGTGTCCCGCCGCCCTGGGAAGCATTGTTCAGGTTGCAGCGCACGGAAACCGTCACGCCCGGGAACGTGTAGAGGGTCCAGATCATATCCGGTTCGTCACGACCGTCCTTCCACCGGTAAAGCCCTCCGCTGGCGACCGCTTTCTGGGGCGGCGTCTGAAAACCCATAATGGTGTAAATCCCTGTGAGCAGGTGAACGTACAAGTCTCCAGGCAGACCTTCGCCGTAATCCGAGTAACCCCGCCATTGGAAGAAGCGTTTGGCGTTGAAGGGAATCTTGGGCGCGTCACCCAGGAAGCGTTCCCAATCGATCGTCTTCTCGTTTGCGTCGGGCGGGATCGGATAGACCCACGCACCACTGGGGTCATTGCGGTCCATCCAGGCCTCGATAGCGGTCACCTGTCCCAGCGCGCCGCTCTCATAAATCTCCCGAGCTTTGGCAAAAACAACACCGGTGCGCCGCTGGCTACCCACCTGGATCATACGCCCGTGCTTTTCCGCGGCCTCGATGATGCTGAATCCTTCCGGGACCTTATGCGTCATGGGCTTTTCGCAATAGACGTCCTTACCGGCGGCGCATGCGTCTTCCACGATTTTTGCGTGCCAATGGTCCATGGTAGCCACAATGACGAAATCGATGTCCTTGCGGTCAAGAATCCTGCGATAGTCTTTGGTTGTGTCGAGTTTCTTGCCGGCGTGTTCCTGCGCGGCGATCAGCCTTCCGTCGTACAGGTCTGAAACCGCCACCATTTCAACGCCGGGGGCGCGGAGGGCTGTTGCCAGGTCCTCACAACCACGCACTCCCGTTCCAATCGAAGCAAAGCGAAGTCTGTCTGAAGGCGGTACGGGCCGGGGCGATGCCATCGTCCGTGCCGAGTCCAGGATTGTTACTTTTGCCGCAGAACCGATTGCCGCGGCACCTGCTCCTACTCGCATAAAATCGCGACGCGTCATTGAGTCTCTAGCCATAAACCCACAAGCCTCCTTGCGATGATCATCCAATATCGTCGATACATTTCAAGTAACGGGCAAGTTTGACAGAAACAGACGCCAAGGGAAAGACTTTTGTTCGTTTGATTCCAGCCCGGCATGCTGGACCGTGCAAGGTTCGCAGCGAACCCGGAGGAAAGGACTTCAGGATTCGCTTAACGACGCCAGAATTTTTAAGGGTTCGCCTGTTACGCGCATTGTAGACCACTCGCTCATTACGCACGCGCCGAGTGACTTGTAAAACTCAAGGGCCGGGGTGTTCCAGTCGAGCACCTGCCATTCAAAACGCCCGCATCCCTCTTCAACCGCGGTCTTTGCCAGAAACGTCAGCAATGCCTTCCCGATTCCGTTGCGGCGGAACGCCGGTCGCACGAAGAGGTCCTCCAGGTATAGACCAGCGCGGCCGAGCCACGTGGAGTAGTTATAGAAGAAGAGTGCAAAGCCCGCAGCTTCACCATCCCATTCGGCTATGGCGACTCGAAACTTTGGATTTTTGGAGAAACCGTCACGCCGGATGTCTTCTTCAGTAACGACAGCTTGTTCCAGAGCTTTTTCATAATCGGCAAGCTCGCGGATAAGCTGAACAATTAAGGGAATGTCTTTGGCTTCGGCCGGACGGATGCAAAGCATTGAAAAACCCCCGAAGCATCTTACAGGAATCCAAGCGAATTGAGAAAAGGCGTTTCAGATTTGCGATCCCGATTCTGTCCTCGTGCACGGCGAGGATGGCGGGTTGAACGGAAGGGTCACGACCCAGACCGTCGGGGCCGGTCAGGTTGCAGCGCATACTTCTTGCGCACGTCGAGGGCTATCGTCGAGTCTGCAGTTTGGCAGCAATAAAAAGGATGCTTGGGGCACCAATAAAAAGGAAAAAGGGACTGTGGGGAAGCAATCCCGAACGAATCAGATTCAGGGCGTAGAAACCCACAAGACAAGCTAGAGCAACGACTCCCCCCAGCCCTTCCCAAAACCAGGCAACGGCGAGCCCGATCAAGACGCCGATGGGAAACAGCGCAAGGCCAACCCACTCCTGGCCGGCGGGTCCTGGGCCCTGAGTCTCGAACCTACCACCAGCAGCGGCGATGAGTACGTTGATTACGCTGAGAATGCTCCATGCACGAGCACCCCATCGCGTGGCGAGGGCGACAGACTCTGATGCCATAATCGCCTCCTTTGTGTCTCTACCTGGATCATGACACTATGCAGAAGCGATTATCAAGGGTTACTGGATGAGAACGCCCTGCGCGTCTTCCTCAGTGTCTTCGGCGCGGATAAGGCAGGCGGCGGCCAACTGATCCTCTTCTCCCAGGTTGATCAGCCGGACTCCCTGCGAAGAGCGTCCTGACTCGCGAATTTTGGCGGAATCCAGCCGCGCAATCTTGCCCTGCTGGGTGATCAGCATGACTTCCGAATCTTCTGTCACGCTCAATGAACTGACCACCTTGCCGTTGCGCGCTGTAGTTTTCACGTTGATCACGCCTTTGCCCGCGCGCGATTGCAGCCGGTATTGCGTGATGGGCGTGCGCTTGCCGTAGCCTTTTTCGGTGACGGAGAGGATCAACTCCTTTTCACCCACCACTTCCATGCCCACAATGTAGTCGCCCTTCGACAGCCCCATTGCGCGCACGCCACGTGCCTGGCGGCCCATGTCACGAACGTCGCTTTCCAGGAACCGGATGGCCATGCCCTCGTGCGTGGCAAGGAAGATGGTGTCCTGGCCCGTCGTCTGCTTGGCCCCGATCAATTCATCGTCGTCATCGACGTTCATGGCAATGATGCCGCGCGACATGGGGTTGGAGAAATTCGCAAGGCGAGTCTTCTTGATGACACCGTTGCGTGTAACAAGCGTCACGTGGCCTTCTGCCGCGTAGCTTTCGCCGTTCACTTCAATGTCTTTGCGCTCTTCCGGAAGTTCCTTCAGAGTCACCAGTGAAGCCACCTTTTCGCGCGGGTTCAAGTTCACCAGGTTTAGAATGTGCTTTCCGCGGCCGGCCGCTGCGACATCGGGTATCTCATAGACTTTCAGCCAGTGCACTCTGCCCGTGTTCGTAAAGACCAGGATGTAACTGTGGGTGGAAGCGATAAAAAGCCCTTCAACAAAGTCTGCCTCGCGCGTCTTCATTCCCAGGCGTCCCTTGCCCCCGCGGGCCTGCTGGCGGTAAGTGGAGAGCGGAGTACGCTTGAGATACTGCGAGTGCGAGAGCGTAATCACCACGTCCTCAACGGCAATCAGGTCTTCCAGGCCGATCTCCGCCTGTTCGTCGATGATGGCCGTCTTGCGCTCGTCGCCGTACTGTTTCTGCACTTCCTTCAGCTCGCTTACAATCAACTTGCGGAGAACTTTCTCGTTGCGCAGAATCTCTTCGTATTCGGCAATCTTCTTCTGGAGTTCATCGTACTCATCCTGAACCTTGTCGCGCTCGAGGGCCGTCAGGCGTTGCAACTGCATTTCCAGGATGGCCTGGGCCTGACGCTGCGAGAAATCGAACTGTGTCATCAATCCCGTGCGCGCATCGGCCGGTGTCTTTGAACCCCGGATCAGCTTGATGATGGCGTCCAGGTGCGACAGCGCCTTGAGGAACCCTTCCAGAATGTGGGCGCGTTCCTGGGCCTTGCGCAGGTCGTAGGCAGTGCGCCGGCGCACGACGTTGACCCGGTGATCGATGAAATGCTGAATGGCTTCCATCAACGGCAGTTCGCGCGGCTGGCCGTTCACAATGGCCAGCATGATCATCCCGAAGTTCTCCTGCAGTTGGGTATGCTTGTAGAGGTTGTTCAGAACGATCTCGGGCTGCTCGCCGCGCTTGATTTCAACAACGATGCGCATGCCTTCGCGGTCGGATTCGTCGCGGATGTCTGAGATTCCTTCGATCTTCTTGTCCTGCACCAGGCTCGCAATGCGCTCAATCACCCGCGCCTTATTCACCTGGTAGGGAATTTCCGTTATGACGATCTGCTCTTTTTCCTTGGTCGGGCGCTCGATCGCCGCCTTGGCCCGCATGGTGAACTGCCCGCGCCCTGTTTCGTACGCCGACTTGATTCCGCTTCGCCCGTAGATGTAGGCGCCCGTCGGGAAGTCGGGTCCGGGAACAAGCTTCAGGACCTCGTCGAGCGTCGCGGTGGGTTTCTCGATCAGCAGGATGGTAGCGTTGATGACCTCGGTCAGGTTGTGCGGCGGAATTTTGGTCGCCATGCCAACGGCAATACCGTCCGAACCGTTGATCAGCAGATTGGGCACCCGCGTGGGCAGAACCAGCGGCTCTTCCGTGGACTCATCAAAATTGGGTATAAAGTCCACCGTGTCCTTTGCAA
>JAJXZM010000051.1 GCA_021780055.1 Acidobacteriota bacterium | reverse complement strand
TGGTGTACTCAAACCGGCTCTGCTGGCAGTCCTGCTCTGCCTTCTGGTATCGGCAGCGGCGACCCACCTAAAGGCGGCCACGGGCCAGCTTGCAACGCCGAAGGCAGGGCCAAACCAACTTGAACTTACCTACACCCTGGGTATGGAACGGCCTTCAACACACCTTCTGGAGGTGGAAATCACCGCCAAAGATGTGACAGGACCGGTCCTTCGATTCGCGATGCCGGCGTGGGCGCCCGGCCGTTATGCCATCTATGACTTTGCAAAGGGCGTGCAGGAATTCAGTGCTCAAGGTGCGAACGGCCAGTCGCTTCCCTGGATACAAACGGACAAGCAAACGTGGGTGGTGAATTCATCCGACTGCGGCGGCACGGTCGTGGTGCGTTACAAGGTTTTCGCCAATGATCTTACCGGCTCCTTTTCGCAGTTTGACATGTCGCACGGCGCCATCAATGGAGCCTCCGTTTTTATGTACCTGCCGGGTAACAAACCTGACCCCATCACACTGACGATTCATCCTCCGCAGGGATGGAAGATCGTCAGCGGCTTTTCGATGTCACCTACCGAGACCACATTCCAGGTCCCCAACTACGACATTCTTGTCGATACTCCACTCGAAATTGCGCCTGAATGCTGGGTGAGTGATTTTGAAGAGGGAGGGAAAACATTTCGAGTGGCTGTGCACAGTTACGGGAGCAATCCCGATGAGGTTTCCCTTCGCGCCTCTCTTGTTGATGGGGTAAAAAAGATTGTCAGGTCCGAAATGGCAATGATGCTCGAACCTGATTTCAAGCATTACACGTTTCTTTTCCATTTCGATCCTGACATTACAATGGGCGACGGGATGGAACACCTGAACTCAACAGACATCATCGTGCGTGGATCACTTTCAAGCAGCGGAGTATCACAAGCCCTTGAAACCGCCGCCCATGAATTCTTCCATCTCTGGAACGTGAAGCGGTTGCGCCCCGCCGGCCTCGGGCCCTTTAATTACGGCCGCGAAGTTTACTCACGCTCCTTGTGGTTCGTGGAAGGAATCACCACTTACTACTCCTACGTAAACCTGTTGCGCAGCGGCATCTGGTCACGGCAGGAATTTCTGGACCGCCTGGCGGGTGAAATCCGGGCGCTCCGTGAAGACCCGGGCCGCAGGCTGATGTCGGCGGAGAGTTCCAGCTTCCATGCCTGGTTCTACGATCGCGCGCCCCAAATGCAGGAAACGAATTTTGCCAACACTACCATCTCCTACTACAACAAAGGCGCCTTGCTGGGGATGCTGCTCGATCTTGAAATCCGCTCTGCGACGCACGGGACAAAATCGCTGGATGATGTGATGCGGCTGATGTACAGGAAATTCTACGAAAGCCCCGCGACCAGTTACTACCTGCACGGCCGCGGCTACACGGAGGCTGATATTCTCAACGCCGTCAATCAGGTTTCCGGAGCCGACTTCTCGCCATTCTTCCAGAAATACGTTGCGGGCACCGCTCCGCTTCCTTACGACGAAATCTTTGCGAAGGCTGCATTGGCGCTTCACATTGCGACCTCGGCCAGTGCGCCTCCGAGCCTGGGGGTACTTGTGGAGCCGGTTGATACTGGCGATAAGATTTTTTCGGTCATACCGGGTGGCGCAGCGGATCGTGCCGGGTTAAGCCGCGACGACATTCTGATTTCCGTAGACGATCAATCGCTTGCAACTGACACGCTTGAGGACCGACTCGCCATTTACCCCGCAGGCGCAAAAGTCCTGTTTGAAGTGCAGCGCCGCGAAGCTCGCCGTTTTATTTACGTTCAGCTTGACCCGCCGCAGCCGGATGAGTATTCGATCACCGAAGTGCCCGATGCCACTGAAGATCAGATAAAAATCCGGCAGGGCTGGTTGGAAGGACAACAGACAGGGGTGAGCCAAAGCGCGCCGACGGATGCCCAAACCGGAGAAGTCAGGAAGTCCGCTTCCTCCTGAAATAGTACGAGGTCACGGCGATTACGACGGCAACAATCACGGCGGCCATCGCCATTTCATTGACTTCCACTAAGTACCGCTGGACCAGTTGCCAGCTGTTTCCGAAGAGGAAACCTATGTAAATAATGGCAATGGCCCACACTGTCGCCCCTGCGAAATTGAAAATGAGAAACCGGCGATAACGCATGCGGAAGAGTCCAGCCAGGATACCGGCAAACATGCGAAGTCCGGTAATGAACCTGCCGGTGAACACCGCCCACTGGCCGTATTTCAGAAACAGCGTCTGGGAATGATCAAAGGACTTTGCGACGATGGGAAATCTTCGAATGTACCTGTCCACAAACCGCCGGCCACCCACATTCCCAATCAGGAATCCCATCGAGTCGCCAAGAGTGGCCCCTGCAATCGCCACCAGGATGCTGGGGAGCAGATCAATTTTCCCGTGATAAGCCAGAAACCCGGCAAACAGAAGGACTGTTTCGCCCGGAATTGGAATGCCCGCGTTCTCCAGCATGACTCCGACGAAAACAACCCAGTAGCCATACTCCGCAAAAAATTCCGCAAGTGTCTGGAAGATCGTGTGTGCCATGTTTGAGAATTGGGATGAAGAACCTTTCCGGACGGGCCAAGGCGCAACTCCGATGATAGCTTATCGGGCGGGTTCGGTCACTCTTTATTCGGCCGGACCAGGGTGGGCCGCCTCTCGTCAGTGGCGCCAGCGGCGTGTTAAACTACGCAAAGCGTGCGAGAACCGATCCTTGAACGGCTTGAGAAGCGTCCCCTGGTCAGTGACGGTGCAATGGGCACCATGTTGTACGCTAAAGGTGTATCCCTCAATCGGTGTTTTGATGAGTTGAACCTTGTCTCGCCGCAGCTCGTCAAAGAAGTCCACATGGGATACGTCAAGGCCGGTGCTGAACTCCTTGAAACCAACACCTTTGGAGCAAACCGCTTTCGCCTGGCCAAGTTTGACCTGGCCGACAAAGTCCGCGAGATCAACCTCGCCGGAGCGCGTCTGGCCCGCGAAAGCGCAGGAGAAGATCTTTATGTAGCCGGATCCGTCGGACCCCTGGGTCTGCGTCTCGAACCGCTTGGACCCACGTCGCTTGAGGAAGCGCGGAACGCTTTTCGTGAGCAGGTTGCAGCACTTGCCGAGGGCGGCGTGGATCTGATTGTGATTGAAACTATGATGGACCTGGAAGAGGCGCACCAGGCCCTGCTCGCCGCACGGGAGGCCAGTTCACTGCCCGTGGTCGTCCAGATGACGATCCAGGAAGACGGAAACACGCCTTCCGGCGCCAGCCCGGAAGATTTTGCCCGGCAGCTTGACGCCTGGGGAGCGGATGTCATCGGTGTTAACTGCGGCACGGGACCTGCAACCGTTCTGGAAACGCTTGAAAGAATGGCAGCGGTTACAACAAAGAAGCTTTCTGCCCAGCCCAATGCCGGATTGCCTCATTCCGTTGATGGGCGGACGCATTACCTTTCCTCTCCCGAATATATGGCTGAACGCGCCGGCCGCTTTATCCAGGCCGGAGCCCGCATTGTGGGTGGATGCTGCGGAACCACGCCGCAGCACATCGGCGCCATCAAAGCAGCGGTAAAATCAATGGGACCACAGGCTGCGCGGGCCACCGTCGAGACAGCTCTGCGCCCGCCACAGGCGCTTGAACCTTTGCCCATCGAACTCCGTTCGACCCTGGCCGAGAAACTGGTTCAGGGGGAATTCCCCGTTGTGGTGGAAATCATTCCGCCTAAAGGCTGCGACCCGGTGCGGGAAGTGGAGGGCGCCCAATATCTGAAAAGACATGGGATTGACGCTGTCAATATCCCGGATGGCTCCGGGGCAACAGCGAGGATGAGCGCGCAGACGCTGGCCGTGGTGATCCAGCAACAGGCGGGAATTGAAACGCTGCTCCATTTCAGTTGCCGTGGCCGCAACGTGCTCAGTCTCCAGTCTGATATTCTTGGCGCGCATGCGCTGGGCATCCGCAACGTCTGGGCCGTAACGGGCGATCCGCCGCAGTTTGCAACACTCCCGTCCGCGACGGCGGTTTTTGATGTGGACGCCATCGGACTGGTCAATGTTCTGAGCAACCTGAACCGCGGTCTAGACATGGGAGGCAATCCGCTGGGAACGCAAACCAGTTTCCTGATCGGAGTGGGCCTCAATCCCAATGCGCTTGATCCGGATGAAGAGTTGCGCCGTTTTGAATTCAAGGTAAAGGCGGGCGCAAATTTTGGCGTGATCCGGCCGGTGTTTGATTTTGACCGCCTTACCCGTTTTCTACGCCGCGTGCAGGCGCTTGATGCACCGCAGATTCCGCTGCTTGCAGGAATCCATCCCCTGACAAGTTACCGAAATGCGGAATTCCTGAACAACGAAGTTCCTGGAATGTCGGTTTCGCCCGGAATTCTCAAGCGAATGCGCAAGGTGGATACGGGTGAAAAAGCGCGCGCCGAAGGGCTCAGCATCGCCAGGGAAATGCTGCTGGAAGTTCGCGATCTGGTACAAGGGGTTCAGATTGTGGCGCCGTTTTCCAGGTATGCTATGGCAGTGGAAGTGATTGAAGTGCTGGGCAGGCACACTCACAAACCTGGAGTGGAAAACCGGCAGGCTCCGGCCCAGGGAAAAGCTAATGCGTTGTAACGATTCACTCCGGAGGTCATAACAAATCGAGATGTCGCAACCTTCAAAATCCGCCAAACCGGAGTCCTTCGAAAAAAATGTTGCGAGGCTGGACGCCATTGTCCGTCAGCTCGAAGATGCCGATCTTCCACTTGAAAAAGCTTTGCAGCTTTATGAGGAAGGCATGAAACTCTCGGAGGTTTGCCAGAAGCAACTGCAGGAAGCCGAAGGCCGCATCCAGGTGCTGATGAAGAGGGCTGGCGGGAAGATCGTGCCTGAACCCTTTGAA
>JAJXZM010000075.1 GCA_021780055.1 Acidobacteriota bacterium | reverse complement strand
GCCGATAAGGTCAATCAACTCTCCCAGGCGGTGCTTGTCGAGCGATTCGCGGGCGTAGTCCTTGGGCAGAACGCCCTTGAGCGAGGGATTTTCTTTCTCAATGGCAAGCATGGCCTCGTCAATCTGCTTGCCGATGGTGGGTTGCTTGGCGTTCGCTTGCAGGTGGGGCCAGCGGGCGGCTTTGGGAACCCAGAAGACGTTCTCTGCGGTGTATTCGTCGCGGTCTTCAGGATCAGCATGAGGCTCCGCCTTGAGTTGGTTGAAGCGTTCCTGGAAGGCGTCTGAAATGTACTTGAGGAAAATCAGGCCAAGGACGACGTGCTTGTAGTCTGCCGCGTCCATGTTGCCACGCAGCTTGTCCGCAGCCAGCCAGAGGGTCTGCTCGAATCCGAGGTTAGCGCCGTTGTGGTTCTTGTTTCCCTTCTTGCCTCGCGCCATCCCAACTCCCGGTCCCGTGTCTACTGTCCAACTGTCGAGCAAGCAAAGGGATTGCAGGGATTATACGCAAAATACAGGGATATTTCGAGTGTTCTTGCTTGTAGTGGATCAGCAGGAGGTGCTGTGTATATAGAAAGCTCTTCTCGTTACCTTCGTTCAGCCCTGACGGTTCAAGGTGTCACAAACCTACAGATTTTTAGACAGGTAAATTGCTGGAATCCGGGTTCGTGGATTCAGTCATTTACGAGGGCGCCTGCAGCAGGGTTTTATGACACCCCCGTTTTGAGGCCTGTTTCAGAGGTTTACAGATGGTTTTACGAAGGAGCAGTTTAGTCCGGCCGCTGACCGGTGCTTGTCCTTCCCGCCCTACTCGAAGATTGTCGTCAGCTTTGCCAGGACTTCTTCCATGATCTCTTCCGGGATGCTCTCCAGTCTTCTGCCGCCGCGCGCGCCCAAGTCGAGCGCACGGGGCTGATCGCACCTGACCACACCCGTTGTTTTTGTTCCAGCCCCCGTCAGCGACACGGCAAACCCGGCGGTCCGAGCGAAACTGCCCCCGCTGGTGATGGGTAAAACCACAGGGACCCCGGTCACCCGGTTGAATGCTTCCGGCGACACAATCAGGACCGGGCGCCGTCCCTTTTGTTCGTGTCCCGCAGTAGGATCAAGGCCTACCAGCCAGATCTCGCCCCTCTTCATCAGATCAACTCTCCACCTGCTGGCCGTCCCGAGAGCCATTCCCGTTCTTTCTTGCTGCGCCGGGACTTCGGGTTGCACTGGGCGAGAAGCTCCGCCAGGGTATACCGGGGTCGCCGCTCGGGCTCGACGACCAACCGGTCGCTTTCGACCGCGATGCCAACCTTGGCCCCGGGCTCGAGGCCAAGGACATCCAGCAGGGCAGGCGGCACGGCCAGCATCACCGAGCCCCCCACCTTCCGCAATTTCGTTGTGTGCATGGCCACCCCCAATAGTTATATCATAGTATAACTTACACCAGCAGCCGCGACAACCCGCTTCCGTTGCTGTGGTGTCAAGGCCTGCCCCAAGCAATTGGTGGCTATCCTTGGCTGGCGCACCGGTCCTTCAGCAGCTTGCAGATGCTGGCTTTGCTCACCTGATACTTCCGTGCCAGCTCGTTCAGGCTCATGCCGTGGGCCCGGTCTTTAAGCACGGCATCTCGATCCATCTGTAGTCTCGGCCTTCCGATCCGCCGGCCTTCGAGCTTTGCCCGCCGTAACCCCGCCTTCACTCTCTCCCTGATCAGCGACCGTTCCAGTTCCGCAACAACACCCACAATCACCAGCACGGCCTTTCCCAGCGGACCGCTCGTATCAATCTGCTCCCGGAAGCTGATGAACTCAATATTCATATGAGCCATCTCGTCCAGCACCTGGAGAAAATGCCGGACTGATCTCGCCACCCGGTCCGAAGCCCACACCAGCAGGACATTGAATTTCCCCTGCCGGGCGTCCGCCATCATCCGATCCAGTCCCGGCCGTGAATCTCTGGCGCCGGTGACTTTGTCTTCGTAGATGCTGGTGATTTCCAGTCCCCTCTGCCTGGCCAGTTGCCTCAGATCATGCAGTTGAGTCTCGGGATGCTGCTCCAGCTTTGAAACACGCAGGTAGAGAACAGCCTTCCGGGTATCGGTATTCATGGATGCATCTCCCTCGTGACGGTCTTTGCCTGGAAGCCCCCAGCAAGCTGGTCATAAATCCCTCCACAACATTTCGTAACCGCTGCAGGAGATAGAGGTTCAATCCCGCCTGGGAGCCCCTTAAAAAGGCTTTTGGCAATAAACCGGATTCGGGGCCCCTAAGGCCCGTCGAGATGCTCGTACGGGCGCCGGACATGGAGATGCGGGCGCAGGAGGGAGCAGTGCCGGTCAAGAGGATGGCCATCAAGAAAGGCGCAAAAGCGGCCGGGCAGCATATAACTCCTTGTTAAACTGGTCTTATATGCCTATTATCTTATCACAAAACGCCCGCGAAAGAACCAGGCAGTTGAAAATACCGGCCCCCCAGAAAGAAAAAAGAAGAAGATGTCCAAACTCCTGGTGGAATGCTCCACCCTGACCGTCTCCATCCACCGGGAAAAAGCCCCCGTCCGAGCCTGTGGTTATATCAACCCCAAGGGATTCGCCCGCGGCCGCAGGACCATCGCCGGCACAATGATCCTCACCCAGTTCAGTGTAGACGTCCTCTTCCGCTTCCTGCAGGCCGTCCTGCCCCAGGATTTCTCGAGCGGCTCGACCTATGTCAAAGTGGACCAGTTGCCCCCCTTCAACGCCACCATCCTCTTCGCGGATGAATACGGCAATGCCAGCTGCCGGCGCCTGCTGGGGCTCGAGTTTGTCACCGACGGCACGGTCTATTCCATCCAGGACCTGCTCAGTGAGCAGACCATCAGCTACATGGCTAGCGACTTTACACGGTCGTGGCAGAGGAAATTGGGAAGTTTTTTGTAGCGGGTTACACTTTTTTCCTATATTAGTTTGGAAGGCTCCAGAAAGCTCCTGTCGTGCACCATAAGTTCCGAGGATATCGTCGAGACTACGTGGTCACGATATCCACATTTCCCCCCTTTTCTTCGCCTGTCAAAATGTTTTTTGGGGCCTCTCCTAGCCCCAAAGGGAGAAATGTGACGCCCCCCCTAGCCTTTGCTTCCGGCCCCTCGTCAGCCTGTTTTCCCGCCTCGATCTCTTCCGCCCGCCACGCCTGAAACCGGTCGATAAGTTCCTTCTCACGCCACCGCCGGTGCGCCAACGTGGCATACGGGAATCCCGGTCCGGGGACGTACAGGCCTGCAGAGAAGCCGGGCCGCTGGGGATTCAAAACCTCTGGCCGGATGGGAGAATCCCCGTGCGTGTCGGGGATTGCGGGCAGGAGAAGCTGATAGGGAGGGGTTGGCGTGTAAAGGGTAAGAATTAAGAGAGAGCTTTTTGATTCCGGGGGCCGCCTTTTTCCCCGGGCCGGCCAAAGCCAGAATCGGAAATCAGACGCTATCCGGATAGAGATGGTTCTCGGCACGAATTTGAACCGGTTTCTGTCGCGCCCCGCCGCTTTCGGAGGAGTTCAGGAGATTTCAGGGATGATCCCTTGTATTTCAGACAGAGGAATGTTTCAACTCGGCCGCCTTCCACAGACCCGGGGGCTGCACGAACTTGAGAGGGGGCTGTACGGCGTTCCGAATGGGACAATCCCACTGTGCCTTCTAGGCACACTGAGACTCCAGTAAGCCTGGAAATACGCCTGCAAACACGCCGGAAGGCACGGCTTCGGGTTGCGGAATGGAGCCGCTTCGCAAGCGGGGCTGTACGGCCTTAGCAGGCGATGTTCGACATCGGCGCGCAGAGGTTCGGAGAAGAAAGACCGCAGAAATTTGGGTCTTCATGGGATATATCAGTGTGCCACCGTGGCACACTCGCTTGCGCCATGCGGCAAGAAGAACCCAATTTCTTGAAGACGAACACAGCCTTTCAGGGCTATCTATCAAGGCCGATTGGTAAACGCGCCCCGTCCGGAAGTAGGGACCGGCTTGGGCGACCCTAAGGTTGGTCGATGCGATCCCCCGCGCGTGGAATTCAACTGGCCCGTCAGCGCTTACCTTAACCGGATACAACCGTCAGAGGCAATACGATGGTCCGCATCTATGGTTAGCCGACTATACATCCATCTGGCAACCGATGGCAGTCAGGAACGCAGACACAGGTGCCATAACTTCCGATGATTCAGGATATTCACAGCGATTAGACGTTTTGGCCAGAATTATATTAAGGTATATTCGGCTGAGACACCCCGGCCCTCATGGAAAAAGCAAGTGTAAGAATCCGGCCATTACGATGCGCATTCGCGGTCGATCCAAAAGACATATCCGCCCTGATGCGCGTCTTTGAGGTGAATTCTGCGCTTTGGGGAGGGCTCTACAATTTCATCCTGCCCCTCCTCAAACGGGTACCCGATCGATATAAAGAGCCTTATCGAAAGAAAATCAAGACAGCAGCCCTCGTCTAGGGTTTAGTGGACGCGTTTCAACCTGATCTTATAGTTGAATCAGAAGAGGGTCTCGCAGCATTCCTCAACTTTCCTGAACGGCGCACGATCACCCTCGATCAACTCCTCGCTCGCGACGAGCGCGGTGCCTGCAATTACGGTGTGGATTTGCGAACGATTGTCTCCGATCTTTACGAAACAACTTTCCGTTTCGTTCAGCGTCACCCGCCAGAAGTGGTCATCCCCTCAAGCGCCGATCCTCAATACGACCTGTTGTACGCTGCACTTTTTGGATCGCTTTCCGAGAACGGTCCCGCTGGGGATTGCTCCGAGCATTTCCTAAAAGCTCTCGATGGTAAGCGCCAGTCTTTCTCACCGGCAGATTTTCCGAAACTATTCGACCGCAAATATCTCTACCCCCTTCGGGTAGCTGTGCACGCCTTTGAAACACGACGGAACAGTTGGAGCATC
>JAJXZM010000365.1 GCA_021780055.1 Acidobacteriota bacterium | reverse complement strand
GATAATTGGCGCCTGGGCTGGTTGAGGCAGCATTCCCGCACTACTTCAGAAGACGAATCGCACCGCTACCTGCACCTCGCGCGGAGCTTCGGCGTTCACAATCTGGCCGAAGCTGGTGCTGCTGATGTCTCCATCGACCGCGGCAGGGCCGAAGAACTGCGAGTGGTTGAAGGCATTAAAGAACTCCATCCGGAACTGAAGTGACTTTCTCTCCGTCAGCTTGAGCTGCTTCTGAAGCGCCGTGTCGAAATCTTCGATCCCTGGTCCGCTGAAGTACCGCCGCCGCGCATTGCCCATCGTACCCAAAGCCGGAAGGCTGAACAGCGTTGAGTTGAAGGCCGTATGCCCGCCGCGTGGGCTGTTGTGAATCTTCAGGGAGCCGGGCACCACCTCCGGCGTGTCCAGGCCGTCGTTGTTGATCCCATTGGGCATCGATCCGAGCAAGGACTTATCGTTATTGTTGAAGAGCGTCACCGGCAGTCCTGTGCCGACGCGAGTCACTCCGGAGAACGACCACCCGGAAGTCCAACGATTGGTGCGCCGAAGCAGCCGGTCGAACGGCAGATTGTACTGGTAGTTGACGACGAAGTTCTGCCGCATATCGAAGGCCGACAGCGCCCGTGTCAGTCCCGCTCCAGCCGGGTTGACTTCCTCTGCCAGACCCGACGAATCGTCCAGCGACTTCGAGTACGTGTAAGCCGCAACCAATTCGAGCGATTTGCTCTCGTGCCGCAGGCTGGCTTCGAAGGCGTTGTACGCTGAATTTCCTATTGTCTTTTGATACGTGACCGCATCGAACTGCGCGCTGAACGGTCCGCGCACCTGGACGGTTTCGCCGTCGGCGCGGGCAAATATGCCAGCTTCACTGAATGGCCCGCATGTGGCGGTTCCCGGCATCACCTCGCTCGATTGGCTCACGCTCAGACACAGCGCGGGGTTGCCGGGATTCGCCGGCGTCAGGACCAACAGGCGATGGCTCTCGGATCCAACATAGCCAAGGCTGAGCACTGTGCCCGGAGCCAGCTCGCGCTCCAGGGACAGCGTGTAGCTCTCCGTGTACGGCGATACGTTCTGATACCAGAACGACGGCACGCCCGTGATGGGCAGATATTTGGTCCAGTCGACGGACGTGTTCGGGCGGCTGCGCGATGCGCCATACGCGGCAATCGGCGAGGGAAACGGCTGGCCCTGGCTTTGTCCCGTGGCCGCCGCGACGAACGGTTCGGCGAATAGCGGTGCCGCGTTGCTGTTGTAGTCGTAGCCGTAGGGGGGATTGGCGCTCATGATGCTCGCCGAAACTCCCTCGAACGCCGTATAGAACACCCCGAACCCCGCACGGATGCTCGTCTTTCCTGGTGACCACGCCAGCCCGATCCGCGGGGCAAAATCCGCGTATTTCGTGGCGGCGAGTGTGCGCGGAATCCCGGCATCGCCGGGGAAAACGATCCCCGCCGGCGCGTTCGGGTACACCGCCGACTGGCGGCCAGGGATCAGCGTCTGAATCTGGTTGTATTTTTCGTACCACGGCGGCAGCACATCCCAGCGCAGCCCGTAGCTGAGGGTCAAGTTCCGGCTGATCTTCCAGCTATCCTGCCCGTACAGGCCGAGATAGTGATTACGCAGATAGAAGCTGCGCGAATCGCCCTGCCGATAATAGCTGGCGATGCCCAGCAGAAAGTCGGCGAAATCCAGGCCGGTTTCCGATCCCGTGAACTGGAACGACCCGTTGAACACCGCATCCGGGTTGATGTTCACCTGATCGAGATGAAATTCGCCACCCGCCTTCAGTGTGTGCGCGCCCACGGTCCGAGTCAGATTGTCGTCCCACTGCCAGGTATTGTTGGCCTGCGTGAGGCCGGTCGTATCCACCCCGAAGGTGAAGTCGTTCAGCGCCACGTTCTCGATGCCCTCGATCTTCTGGTCGAGCGGTACGATGCCCAGCGTTCCCGCGCCTTCGACGAATCCCTGCGATGCGAGTGTCGGCCCCACGCCGCCCATCGGCTGGCCGACGACATTGGCGAAACGCATGTAGCTTGCATGAAACTCGTTCACCGCGTTCGCGCCAAATGTCTTCACCGCGTTCAGGCTGAGAAGCTGCGCCCGGCCTGTCGAGACGGCGTCGAATCCCGGCACATTTGCCCCACCCTGCCCGGTGGGGTACGGATTGTCGTCAGTGTACCCGTCAATGGAGTAGTAGGCGGAAAGGTTGCCGAAGCGCGTATTTGCGTCGATCCTCGCCGCGCCCTTGTCATCATTCAGAACTTCGTTATACGCCGAAGTCGAAAAGTCTCCGCTGCCCTGGTTGGGCTGCGGAATGTACCGGAGCAGCGTCTGGGCCGGCGCGGACCACGCGCTCCGCGGAATCCGCGCATTGGGAAACACGCACGCCGCGGTGCTGGTGCAGCCGGAGCTGAAATACGGCTCGCCCTGGGATACCGGATAGCCCAGCTTCTGCGAGAGCTGGCTTGCCCAGTATGATCCCGTTACTGTTCCAGTCAGCGCGCTGGCGATGCCTGAGAAGTCCCCCGCGCGCTCCTGCTCGGTCGGCACGGGAATCAGCCCCGTGTCCACACCCTGCGTCATCCGCGTGCCCTGGTAGTCGGCGAAGAAGTACATCCGGTTGCGAAGGATTGGCCCGCCCAGCGTTCCGCCGAACTGGTTGCGATCATATTGTGCCCGGTCCGGGCTGAAATATTCGCGCGCGTCCAGGCTGGTGTTCCGGAAAAACTCGAACGCGCTGCCGTGGAACTGGTTGGTTCCCGACTTGGTCGTGATCACAACCTGCCCGCCGCTGAAGTTGCCGTACTCCGCGTCGAAATTGCTGGTCAGCACCTTGAGATCGGCGATCGAATCCAGATTGGGGACAATCGCCGTGCCCATGTTCACGTCCTCGACCACATCGCTGCCATTCACTGCGAACCCGTTGGCGGTCTCGCGCTGCCCGCTCACCGAGAGATTCCCCGCGTCCAGATCGCCCGAAGGCGGCGTGCTCGTCACGCCCGCCATGACCACGGAGTTTGGCTGCTGCGAGTTGACGGGCACCACGCCCGGCGCGAAGGCCAGCGCGTCGGTGAAACTGCGCCCGTTCAGCGGAATGGCCTCCACCGCGCGCACGTCCAGATTGCCGCCCGTCGATGCCGAGGAGGTATCAAGCTGAAGGCTGTTTGCGCTCACCTCGACCGTCTCACTGGTTTGAGCGACATTGAGTGTCACGCGTAGAACGGGTGTTTGCGCTCCTACAGTCACTCTTTGCACGGCTGGTGAAAAACCGGTGGCGGTGGCTGTAACCATGTAATTTCCTGGCGCAAGCTCGGGAAATTGGAATCTGCCCTCGCCGTCTGAGACCGTCTTTGCCTGGCTTCCCGTCGCGACTGCTTGCGCAACTACGCTGGCGCCGGGGATCACGGCTCCCGAAATGTCTATCACCGTACCGGACAGGCCACTGAGCTGCGGGACCTGGCCATTGACCGAGGCCAGAGATACGCCGACGATTGCACAGAAGAAATGGATCTTGACAGCTCGCAAGACAAAATGAAGCCGAGACATGAGGTTGCCGCCTTCGAATACGACCAATTAAGTCCTATTTAATATCCGACCGATTTGGTCGGTATGTGACAGGGGTCACAAATTAAGGAAAGTTGTTGGATTCTGCCCGAGTTCCCGCTCTTGTGGGGCGTGGGTGACAATGGAGTACATGGCGGAGGTATTCCCAGTCCTTAAGGAGAGCCGGGATCGCGACGTCATTCAGTCAGAGGCGCCAAAGCTCTTACTGTGGATACAGGGCATCACGCTTGCCTGGATGGCAATAGAAGCGGGGATCTCGCTTTACGCCGCGGTAGCGGCACGTAGCATTGCGCTGCTGGCGTTCGGGTCGGATAGTTTGGTCGAACTGCTTTCGGCGGGCGTCGTTCTTCTGTCCGTCGGCCGAACCGTGTCCATTTCGCGGGATCGAGCTGCTCGTTGGGCCGGTTCTCTCCTATTCCTGCTTGCCGCACTGGTCATCAACGCTGCTTTTCATATTGGCTGGATCGATTCGGTAGCTGCGCTGGCCGTGTTGCCAATTCTTGTCATCGAGGGGAAAAGAGCACTTCGCAGTGATCCGTGCTCGTGTTGCTGAATCACTTGCGGGCAGCAATGTAGGATCCGAGAACAACCACTGCTGCGATTGCTTGGGCCGCCAGGGTCTGGACGGTCGGAAACACAGAGAACCACAACCCCCATCCAAGCAGGAATCCTGCCCGCAAGTTCGGGAATGACTGTTGTTGGCAGCCAGTGTGCGAGTTGCATCTCCTGGGCCTGTTCTCCGACCATCACGAGAAGCACGACTCCGAGCAGCACGCCGGTGAGGACAAGCATCCTGCAGTAGGGCAGTTTCCGGTGCGCCAAGAAGGTTAGAATCGCGACAGTGCCGGTCAGCAACAGACCAATCAACACCCCACAGAACAGCGGCGTGCCGCCCAGCTTCAGCCGGTAGCTCTGAAGAAAGAGCACGACTTCAACGCCCTCGCGATAGAAGGAAGTGAAGCCGAGCAGAACCATCCCCAGCATCAAGCGGCGATGGGAGTTCGTATCGTCTTGCGAGCTTTCCAGAAGCTCACGCTTCCTCTTGTTATGCAGCGAGATCCAGCCCGTCCAGTACACGCGGTGGAAGAACCAGTTCATCACCACGAGGAGGACGACGACCGCCAGCAGGCCGGTGCCCGCCTGAACATAGAGGGCATTGATGCTCCTGGTGAGGTCATCGACGATGCCCACGGCAATGAACCAGGTAACAATCGTGGCCAGGAACCCCGCGGCCACACCCGCCGCAACGGGCCGTTGATACGACTCGCCCGATTTTGTCATGCTGGCGGTGATGGCCGACAAAACCAGGACGCATTCGAGCCCTTCGCGAAAAACGAGCACACC
>JAJXZM010000464.1 GCA_021780055.1 Acidobacteriota bacterium | reverse complement strand
TGGGCAAGCGCTTCAATGACGTACTGTTCGTGCAGAAAAGTGGGCACGCAAACGATCACAGCATCGGGACGGGACTCCACAAGCATGTCGCGAAAGTTTGCGTATAAACTCACGCTTGAATCACAGGACTGCCTTACGAGGTCAGGCCGCGTAGTACAGGCAGCAACCACGCGCGCCCCGTCGACTTTCTGACTGGCGTCATAATGAACCTTGCCAATATACCCCATGCCTGCGATAGCCAGTTTGATCATAATCTCCTTCCCCGCAATCGAGCGCCCGCCCTTTGCGCGTTGAATTCACCGCGCCATTCTCAGATTGTCGAAATAACGCGCCTGATGTCTACCTTATCTTCTTTGTCGAACAGCAACAATTAATGTTCCAGCCAAACACCCTCACTGCGTGACTGCTCGGGACCCGGTTAAACGCCAGCGAAGGGAGATTCATCAACATCGTGATTGTATTGCACGAGAATCTTGGACTAACGGAACTTTCGGACAACGATGGCCTCCGCCTCGATGCTGCCATCATCAATATAGGTCATCTTGCCTTTCGTGTCGCCCGCGCCGGGAGTCTGTTTTCCCAAGGCTGAAGTTGATCTTCTAATGTATTATTGAGCGCAGTTAACGCCTTGTCGCCATCAATCCGAAACGCCGGCTTGGCGTTATACTCATCGGTAAAGGTAGCTTGGCATCTGTGACTCCGGATTTGAGTATTGTCGTATCGCCACCCGCAAGGGTAGGGCCTGACCATCAAGGAGAAGACTTTGCAAGGACCTAAGTTCTGTTTCATCCCATTGCTACTCATGGCTTGCGTTTTTGCTGGAGGGGAATGCCTTTCCGCTCGTAAGCCATGGAAGGCGGGATTTGCAAAGGTCAAAATCACGCCTCATGGCTCACTTTGGATGGCGGGGTATGCGGCCAGAACCCACGCCTCTCTGGGAACGCTTCTGGATTTGCACGCAAAGGCGCTTGCGCTTGAGGATGAGTCCGGCCACCGCGCCGTGCTGGTAACCACCGACCTGCTGGGGCTTCCCCGGGATGTAAGCGAGGAGATTGCCCGCCGCGTCCAGCAGAAGTATGGCTTGAAACGCGACGAGTTGTTTTTGAACTCCTCGCATACGCATTCCGGCCCGGTGATCGGCACGATGTTGTCGGTGGCTTACGAAGGCAAGCAGGGCATCAACTCGGAGCAGTGGGAAGCCGTGCAAGTTTATACCCAATTCCTTGAGGGTCAGATCGTCAAAGTTGTAGGGGAGGCTCTGCACAAGCTTCAACCGGCTACTCTGAAACTCGGGCATGGAGAAGCCGGCTTCGCTGTCAACCGGCGCATAAAAACCGCCGCCGGATACGTCGGGGGCATCAACCCGCAGGGGCCCGTGGACCACGACGTTCCCGTTCTGGTGGTCCGGAACCTGCATGGCAAGATTCTTGGTATCGTTTTCGGTTACGCCTGCCACAACACGACCATTGGCTCGGATTACTACAAATTCAGCGGAGACTACGCGGGCTTTGCTCAACTATTTCTGGAGAAGCATTATCGCGGAGCGGTCGCAATGTTCGTGCAGGGTTGCGGCGCCGACGCGAATCCTTACCCGCGCTGGAGCAAAGGTCAAAGCGGAGTGGAATTTGCCCGGCAGCACGGCGAGGAACTGACTCAGGCAGTGGAAAAAGCCACGGATGGCTCTCTGAAGCCGATCGACGGGCCGCTCAGGACGGCATTTAAAGTCTTTCCCGTTCGGTTCGCCGGTCCGCCCACGCGTGCGGATTATGAAAAACAGCTCAAGAACGACGACATTTACGTTCGAAAGCACGCAGAGGAAATGCTGAAGGTCATCGACAAGGATGGCCATGTGCCTTCCAGCTATCACTACTCGCTTGAAGTCTGGAAATTCGGATCAGGGCTGACCCTGGTGGGGTTGGCCGGCGAAGTTGTCGTCGATTACGATTTGAGGCTCAAGAAAGAACTCGGCTCAGACAACTTGTGGGTGGCCGGATACAGCAACGATGTCTTCGCCTATATTCCCTCGGAGCGAATCCTCAAAGAAGGCGGCTACGAGGGTGGCGGAGCGATGATTTACTATGGGCAGCCCGGCCCATTTGCACCCGGTGTTGAAGAAACGATCATCGGCGAGGTTCACGAGGTGATTGGAAGTCTCCGGGCACAGTCCCAAGCGGCGACCAAAGCTCGATAGGCCGGTTTCAAACAACCATCCGGAAGCGGCAATGCGGAATATCAGGGGAGGAATTATGAAGAACATTCTCACGCGACGGGATTTTCTGGGCAGCGCAGTGGGCGTTGCAGCAGGACTGGCAGCAACCGAACGGGGGGGTTCAAAAACGGCCCCGACATCACCTGGAAGCACCAGCCTGGCGGTTCTCGGCGGCAGTCCGGTCCGGACAAAACCCTTTCCGTCGTGGCCGGTAATTGAGGAGAACGATAAGAAGGGCTGGATGCAGGTGCTGATGACGGGCAAATGGAACCGTCTAGACGGCCACTTCGCGCACCAATTCGAAACCACCTGGGCGCGCATGCTTGGTGCGAAATACGGCTTGGCCACCGCCAGCGGGACAACTGCTTTGCTGACGTCGGCCAACGCGCTGGGCATCGGGCCGGGCGACGAAGTTATCGTGCCCCCTTACACATTTGTCGCAACCGTAAACATTGTTCTGATGCAACATGCGCTGCCGATCTTTGTCGACACCGATCCCGAAACCTTCCAGATTGACGCCCGCAAAGTCGAGGCCGCAATCACCAAACGAACTCGTTGCATTATTCCCGTTCACCTGGGAGGCTCGGCCGCTGACCTGGACACCATCCTTGATGTAGCGAAACAGCACGACGTGTTCGTCATCGAGGACGCCTGCCAAGCCCATCTGGCGGAGTGGCGTCACAGAAAAGTGAGCACGCTGGGCAATCTCGGCTGCTTCAGTTTCCAGGCCTCAAAAAACCTCAATTCCGGAGAAGGCGGGGCAATCCTGACGAACGATCAGGGACTCTACGAGTTCTGCCTGAGTTTCCACAATCAAGGCAGAGGAAGATATAACTCCGGCTTCGGCTACGTCCGGAACGGAGCGAATTTCCGCATGACCGAATTCCAGGGCGCCCTGCTCCTGCAGCAACTGACCCGGCTGGAAGCGCAGAGCCAGAGACGGACCGAAAACGCCGAGTATCTGACGAAGCTCCTGAAGGAAATTCCCGGAATTTCACCGGCTCGCATGTACGATGGTTGTACCAGAAACGCTTACCATCTCTACATGTTCCACTATGACAGCGCGCATTTTGCCGGGCTTCCGCGCTCGCGCTTCCTGAAGGCGCTGGAAGCAGAAGGAGTTCCGGCGTCAGGCGGATACACGCCGCTGAACAAGGAGCCATTCCTGAAGGAGGCACTGGGCTCACGCGCCTTTAAGGCCATCTACACCGAGAAGGAATTGGCCGAATACGAAGAGCGGAACCACTGCCCTGAAAATGACAAGCTCTGCGAGAGAGCTGTCTGGTTCACGCAGACCATGTTTTTGGGAACAAAAGACGACATGGACCAGATTGCAGAAGCGATCAGAAAGATCCAGAAGCAGGCTGGCGCGCTCGTGCGATCCCAAGCCTGATGAGTTACTCGAAGTTGGATCTCGAACATCCTGGTTAGCCCCCTGAATGGAACCCAAACGGGTTCGCTTGGGTCGAAGCCACTGTCGGATTGCTGAGCGCACCCTGAGCCACAGGGCGCTGGAGGAATCATGGAGAGGAAACTGCGAATCTTAAAGGGGCTCCTGTTTGCCGCACTGTTGGCCATCATCGGCTGCCAGCCTCCGGCCGTGCAGAAGCAGGCCGAATCCAGCGCAACTCCTGGAATTCTCCAGGCGCATTTTTATGACTCCGGCTTTCCCCTGGCCGACGATAACTACAACGCCTGCTTTCGGGCGAGCAACGGAAAAGTCTACTACGTCCTCTGCTCGGGATCGGTGGACACAGGCGCCCAGATGTATGCGTTCGACCCGGCGGAGGGAAAAATCACCCATGTAGCGGACCTGACGGAAGCGTCGGGTGAAAAGGGGCAACACGCCGTCCCACAAGGCAAAGGGCACAGCCTTTTCGTGGAATACAAGGGCAAGCTCTATTTCGCCACGCACATTGGTTACTACAATCCCGCAACCGCTGCCGGGCAGGAACTGGCAGGCACTCCTCCGCCGGGATATAAGCCCTACCCGGGCGGTCACTTCCTTTCATACGACCTTGCAACGGGCAAGTTTGACAACATCGCAAAAGCCCCGGAAGGCGAAGGCATCATTTCCTTCATGATGGATCCTGAACGAGGGCGGCTCTACGGCATCACCTGGCCTTCGGGATTATTCCTCCGTTACGACATGCAAACCCATCAGCTCAAGAATTTTGGGGCCGTCACACTGGGAGGCGAAAAGGGGATCCCGGGCAAGACATTCCGTGTAATCTGCCGCTCACTTGCGCTCGATCCCGATGACGGCTCGGTTTACTTCAGCACAGCCGATGGGGATATTTTTGAGTACCACCACAATACAGACATGCTTGAGAAGCTGAAGGAATGCAACCTGCGAAAAGACGTCTTCGGGCAGATCGATCCCGGTAAGCCGGGCACCATGGGATACAACTGGCGTCAGACCCTCTGGTATCCACCCCAGAAAGTCTTCTACGGCGTTCACGGAAGATCCGGCTACCTGTTCAAGTTCGACCCCCGCGCAAGGAAGATCGAGGTGCTGGATCGGTTCGTTTCCGACGCGACGCGCGAGAGTGGCATGTATGACGGCTTCAAGTACGGCCACCTGGGATTTGACTTTGCTCCCGATAGACACACGATCTACTACCTGACCGGCGCTCCACGCACTTCCACCGGCAGTGGGCACACCACCGCCAAAGCGGCCCCGAAGTCCGGCAAGCTCTCGCCGGAAGAGGC